>JBKJLJ010000404.1:0-4042 GCA_046597015.1 Bryobacteraceae bacterium | reverse complement strand
TTCAATCTGACCGGCCAGAACCCGACGACGCAGACCGTGCCGAACTATACCGTTCGACTCGACCACGTCTTTAATGACAAAAATCGCGTCTATTTCCGGTTTACCGATATCCGGCAGCAGCAGCAGGCGCTGCGTAACTATCCGGTCGCCTCTCCGGCCAACATTGAGACTTCCGAATTGAAGGAAGGCTCAACAGGTTACCAGGCCATCCCGGTGCAGACCATTAGCGGTGCTCTTGGCTACTCGATGAACATCACGCCGACGCTGTTTTCGGAGACGATCTTCAGTATGCAGTGGCAGCGCATGTACGTCCAGGGTCCCGATCGGTCCATGTTGAACTTCGAAAAGCAGTTTGGCCTGCCGAACAATCTGGGAAATCCCGGGTTTCCGGCGATCGGCGCGAATCTCTTTATGCCTTACGGTGGTTCGCAGTGGTTCTACGGCATGAGCCAGCGGGTATCGACGCTGGACCAAAACTTCAACAAGATTTCGGGCAAACATCAGCTTGCCTTCGGTTTCCGTTTCCGGCACGAGCACTTCGCCTACTTGTCGGACCGCTCAGTGGACGAAGTTACCTATACCAACCAGGCCACGGGCATCTACGATCCGACGACCGGAGCCAACTATGGCGTGAGGGCAAACACCGGTAATCAGAACGCCGACTTCTTCCTCGGGGCGGGTGCCACCTATAGCCAGAGGCGGAACGCTCCCTTCAATATCTGCTCCTTAGCGGAGTACGATTCCTATATCCAGGACAACTGGCGGGTGTCCAATCGCCTCACTCTCAACTTTGGGCTTCGCTGGGAAGCGCATCCGGCACCGTACGCCTCCAACGACTACATGGTCACGTTTGACGTGAAGAATAAAGCGTTGGCGCTGCCCCGCGAGCTCGATTATTACGTACAAAATGGGCTGACCACCACCCCGCTTCTGACCAATCTGCGCAATCTCGGAGTGAAGTTTGAAACCCTGAAGGAGGGCGGTATGCCGTCCCGGGGTATCAACGGAGCCAATGCCAACTTCCTGCCTCGCGTAGGCTTTGCGTATACACCCTCGTTCGGCCGCCGGGGAACGGTTATCCGCGGCGGGTACGGCGAGTTTGTTTATCCGGTCCCCGTCCGGAACTCGATCCGCTACCTGACGGCCAGCTACCCGTTCACAGCCGGCTATTCGCGGAGTTTCACTGCCGCGGCTCAGTCGCCGGACGGTCTGCCAAACTCGCTGCTGCGCAACCCTCTGACCGTGATCACGGGGCTAAACTCGGCGAACGTGGTGGATACGGAATCAACGACTGCGCTACTGCCGGGGATTTCACCAGGCACGGTGGCCAGTGCGAATTACCCGCCCGCCAGAGTGAGAGAGGCGAACTTCACCATGGAGCAGCCGTTTAAGGATGGTTCGGTGTTCCGGGCTTCTTACGTGTACACACACGGCACCAACCTCGACCAGAACTTCCAGTTTAACGACGCACCTTCCGCGTACGTGTGGCAGGCAAAGACAGGGACGACGCCGCCGACCGGGACCTTCGCGAGTGTTGCCACCCGGCCCTACGACAACAGAACCTGGGGCGGCATCACCCAGTCCACCAAGTACGGTTTCTCCAACGACAGCGCCCTTCAACTCAACTATCAGCGGCCCTACCGTCGTGGATTCGGCTACCAGGTGTTCTATGTGTACTCGAGGGCATTCCGCGTGGGCGGCAACACGTTCCGGGATAACATTCTCTACCCCGCTGAACTCTTTGCCGCGGGCCAGATTCCGCAAGGCATGGATGTCGGGACTCAATTCGAGCCGAGCCGGGCGTTCAATCGCTGGCAGAACTACCGTGTCGACACGGCCATTCCGCTGCATCGGGTGACTTTCAATGGGTTGCTGGACGTTCCGGTGGGCAAGGGGCGCCGTTTCCTGAAGAGCAGCAATCGGGTGGTAGACGCCCTGGTGGGCGGCTTCCAGGTCGCGTTCGTGGGTACGATGGTTTCGCAGTCGTTCCAGGTTGGTACGGGCAACTGGGGCGCAACCAGCCCAATCCAGCGATATAAGAGCAATGTGCCGATCACGGATTGCCGCTCCGGCGTCTGCCGCCCCGGCTTTATGTGGTTTAACGGCTACCTTCCTCCGACTGTCGTCAACGCCGCCACGCGCGGGGTCCAGGGAGTTCCGGCTGATTACACGCCCTACCTGGCGCCGATCAACAACACCCCCGGCACGACGAACTTTGGCAACAACAACGTAGTGCAGACCCTGAACAACGGCCAGCAGGTGTTGACCGGCTTCTCGCCCGCCCCGAGCGGCGCGCAACCGTATAATTCCATGGTTCTGCAGGGACCGAGGAACTTCCAGACCGACATTTCCATCTATAAGGAGTTTGCGATCACCGAGCGCGTCAAATTCCGGTTCAACGTAGACGCCTTCAATGCCTTCAACATCCAGGGTTTTGTGAACCCGAACGCGTCCGACGGCATTCAGACGTTACAACAATCGTACTGGACGCCGCGGCAAATTCAGTTCACTGGCCGTCTTTCGTTCTAAGAAGCGGTTGGAGTTTCGGCAAAGGGCCGGCCGGTGGAGGACACCGGGCCGGCCCTTTTTTTTCAGCGGATAGCACCGAGTTCGCGCAACACCCGAGTTGCCGCGTCGCGGGTGGCGGCGTCGGCACCGGTAGCGGCTTTCTGCAAGTGCGGAATGGCCGCCGCCCGGTCACCGGTCATCGCCAGGGCGGATCCCAAACCAAATTGTGCTTGGGCTGAGTCGGGCTGTAACGCTACCCAGGCACGGTAGTGCGGCAGGGCACCAACCGCCTGACCCCGGGCCATCAGCAGGTTGGCTAGTAATTCGTGGGCATCGGTTAGGGTCGGGGCGGACTCCAGGGCCGCTTCCAACTGCCGCTGCGCCGCATCGACATCTCCCGCCCGGCCCAAGGCTACGGCAAAGTTGTAGCGCATGGGCGCATTCTTGGGATCGAACCGCAGCGCGGTCTCGAAATGATGCCGTGCGTCGTTGAACTCCTTCTTGCCGGCGAGCAGGTTCGCCAGGTTGCCATGGGCGTCGGCGTAATCCGGCTGAATCCGGATCGCCTCGCGGAAGGCAGCCTCGGCCTTCGAAGGGTCGCCGGAGGACAGCCGCACGATGCCGAGGTTGTTATTGGGCTCCGGCAGGTCGCCATCCAGCGCAATCGCCTGCTCGATTGTTTTCGTGGCCTCTGCCGGCTTGGCTTGCGCCTGATAGGCGAGACCCAACTCATGCCATGCCGTCGCTTTGCCGGGAGCGAGTTGGGTCGCCCGCCGGAGGATCTCCACGGCTTCTTTGAGTTGCCCGGCTTTGCGCAACGCCACGCCGAGGTTCTCGTGCGCAGCGGCCATCTGCGGGTTGCGCCGGATCGCTTCCCGGTAGGCCGCCATCGCTGGTGCTGGCTGGCCACTATTGCGCAGGCCTTCGCCCAGCTGGAAGTAGAACTCAGGGCGGGCGAACGGAAAACGCTGGATCGCGTCGGCGAGCCGGGCAACTCCTTTTTCCGGATTGCTCCGGTCAATCACCTGCGCGAGCGCCGTGTACAGCTCTCTAGTTGGTGACGCCGGCAGATCCGCAGGATAGTATAGAACCACCTCACCGCGATAGGCGCGATCTCCGGTTTCATGGCGTTCCGCCCGGTCGGCCAGAAGATCCCCGGCGGGTTTGTTGCGCTGAATGAGATGATCGGTTGCGAGCGCATGCACGACATCTTCGGTGCGCCGTTTGGGCATGTGGCAATCGGCGCATCCGGCCGACCGGGTGTGCTTGCCTGCCGCCACCGTCCGATTAAACTGTTCGCCGTGACAAGTTCTGCAGGCGGCGTCATAATGCTTGACCGCCTTTTCTCCGCGAGGGACATCGTGCGGATTGTGGCAGGTGGTGCACTCCAGCGCACCTTTGCTCTGCAGGAAGCATTGCGAGCGGCGAATCCGATAGACGGCGTTAACGAGTTCGAATTTATCTTCCCGGCCGCTGGCAGGGGCGTGGTCGAAGAAGAGCCAGTCGTTGCTGAGCGGTTGGCCGGGCCGGAAAT
>JBKJLJ010000286.1:0-2916 GCA_046597015.1 Bryobacteraceae bacterium | reverse complement strand
GCCGGCCAGGTTGTGCTTCGCGTTGGGGACGTAGCGGAGGAGCTTTTCGCCGGGGAGTTTCGAGTAGTAGAACTGCGAGTTATCGGGTAAGAAGAACTGGTCGCCGGAAGCATTAATGAGCAGTTTGGGCATGCGGAGCGCGGGGCGGTCTTTGTAATGAAACGGGTCTTCGATAGCGAGGACGGCCCGGTATTCGGGGGTGCCGATCTTGTGGGGGAACAGCCCATGGCGGACGTAGTCTTCGAGGGCCGGTGAGAAGAAGCCGAGGACCTCGAAGTGGTGTTTCGTGATGGCTTCACTGTTCAGGGCGTCGATGACGACCGGGATAATGGCGGTAACGCGAGGGTCGACAGCACCGATCAGCCACGTGGTCCACCCGCGTTTGGATCCGCCGGAAACCACGAACTGTTTGACGTCGATCTGTTCTGTTTTGAGGAACTGCTGGATCGCGTCCATGGCGCGGACGCCGCTTTTAACCATGGCCAGGCGAACGAGCCAGGAGTCGTCTTTGGTGGAAAAGTGTTTGACGCGGGAGTAGGCGATCAGGTCATCTTCCGAGCGGGGTATCTCCGGGGAATCGGTGAACCGGAGCGGTTGGTTGGGCACCATCCCGAGATCCGCGACGATGGAGTTCGTTTCGGTGGCAATTTGCTGCGAGCGGGCGCTGGATTGGGTGGGTGCCGGATCGGAGTTGGCCCCGGCGCCGATGAACAGAAGCGCTTTCTTATGGAGCACCTTTTCGGGTTTAGTGATGGTGAGCCAGTGTTTCCAGACGGGCTTATCCACGTCGGTTGCCGTTCGCCACGCTTGCGAGGTGAGTTCGAGAACGTAAGTAGAGTGGGTAGTTGCCTTGGTTTTGCTAATGAGCTTCCAGGCGAAGACGTCATCCTGCTTAGCAACGTAACGGTCGAGCGCGGTTTGCTGGGCGTTGCAGACTAGGGCCTTGCAGATCAGGGAGAGGAAAAGCAGCAGGATTGTTTTCACGGCTGGCAATGAGTATACGCTGCCCGTCGCGGAACGCAAAGCTCTGACCAATTCCGCTCGACAACTTGCCGACGCGATTGGTTTTCGTAGCAGTCCGTAAGTGCATAGAACTATCGGAAAGTAACTGGATAATTCGGCAATCTATACCTGCCGCGAATCGTGTCAGCCATTGCGCAAGCTCCGTGCGAAGGGTCCCACGATTCATACGTCGGACTTATCAAGGTTGGGTATGTATCCATGGACGCTCTATCGACCGCGGGACCATGCGGAAAGTGAGCAGATCGGCCGATCGGGCGCTGGCGTTGATCGTATAAATCTGCGCCTCCTGGTATCCGCCAGGAAGACAGTCGCGGATTGCTGCACTTACCGCAACAAGATTGGACTCGACGTGGCCATGGAAGCACTTCGTAAGGATCGAGCGCGAAACAGAAGCACCGGGATGAAATCGATTCTTCGCTTTGTGGAAATCAGTCGCGTCAAAACACTCCTGCGGCTCTCGCCGCGACCCGCAATTTCATTTGCAATCCAACAGCCCGCGAAGCCTGATAATGGCAACGCGTAATCGGTACCTCTCAGTCGAGCGGGCGAAGCATCTAGATGCGGTGGCACGGATTTCTCCCTGCGGGAGTCCAAACCGGGAAGGGAGCGGCGGCCTCTCATGGGGGGCCAGGGGTCGACGAGCGGGCGCGGTGCGGATGTTGGGGCGATTCTTAGCGCCTTGCCACGGGGCGCCATCATCGAAAACCGCCAATCCGTTGTTGACGCCGCCGATATCGTTCATCCGGAATGATAATTTCGCCGACTGTCTCAAGAACCGCTGACACCTGCCGTTACGCGGCAACGATCAATGCAAGCAGATTCCAGCAGATGATGCCGGCGTAAATATAATTCGCGATAAAGACGACCCTGGCGCGACCGCTCCAAAGAACGCCCGCTCCCACGACAACGACAAGTAACTTGGCCAACAAGAGGCCATTCAGGGGGCCGAAGCCCATAAGGTGGGCTACGATTGGGTTTGCTTCGTACCCGCCCTGTTGCAGCACTCCAAGTGTAGTAAGCGCGTCCAGTACCTGGAGAAAGAAAAAAACATGAAACAGGGGACCGAAGAGGAATGCGGGAAATGACTCCGCAATCGCCAGTTCCTGTTTTTCAGCCCGCAATGGATGGAGTATCGAGTTCATCGGGATCCTTTCTTTTCCGCGCCGGTAAATCATCCGGTGGGATTCATACGCGCTTGGACAACGACAGCCGCAATGCGGGATCCGCAGGGTGCGTTTCGCTACGCTCGCTCCCGTATATATCGACCGGGGCGTCCGCAAACTTTAGCTAAATATACGCTGGCAATGCGGCTGGCTGCAACAGACCGGATCGGGGCGAAACTTCGATGGCTCGAAAGTACTCGTCACCGTCAGCGTCCTCCGCTGACTATGCCGGATCTTCTTTCCCAACCCATCAAGCTCTCGGCTACTCGGCTAACAATAGCGAATAGGCCCGGTTCGCCCAGTCCCCGATAGAGCGCGACCTCAGGATTGACCCTGTTCGAAATGACCCGGGGGTAGGTATCGTCGCGAGCATGAGAAGGAAGAGCGGTAAGTCCGGAGACGGCGTACACTATGAAGCGGTGATTGGAACCATGATCGCTCACTACCGCATCCTCGAAAAACTCGGCGAAGGCGGCATGGGCATCGTCTACAAAGCGGAAGATACTAAGCTTCGCCGAATTGTCGCACTGAAATGTCTCAAGGATCGGGTACAAAACAACGCCGACGTTCGCGCCCGCTTCATCCGGGAAGGGCAGGCGTCTGCCTCCCTCAATCACCCCAATATTTGCTCCACTTACGAATTGGGCGAAGAAGAAAGCGGACAAATGTTCCTGTCGATGGAGTACGTGGAGGGATACCCCCTGAGCCGCTTGCGCGCCGCCTCCAGGCC
>JBKJLJ010000080.1:0-3300 GCA_046597015.1 Bryobacteraceae bacterium | reverse complement strand
CCGTAGAGCCGGGCGGGGCGGCCGAAGCGCTGCTCGAAGTACTCGTAGGCGCTCATGCGGATCTCTTGGCGGTAGAAGGGGATGATGAAACGGCCGACGAGCGGGAGGACGGCGATGAGCAGGAAGCCGGGGACGAGCAGGGACCAATCCTTGGCGTAGCTGGCGCCGGGGTAGGCGACGAAGGTGACGCTCGAGACCATGGTGGCGAGCATGGACATGCCCATCGCCCACGGGGGGAGGGTTCGTTTGGCGATGAAGTAGTTGTCGGTGGAGGTCTGGCGACGCCAGAAGCGGAGGCCTAGAGCGGCGAGGGCGATGAGGTAGCCGATGACGATGGCGAGGTCGAGGATCCTCATGGTGCCTCGTCCTGGTAGACCTTGATTAGGGCGCTGTTATCTTCGGCACCCCAGCCGGCGGCGATGGCGCGGGCGAGGAGATCGTGGTGGACGGTGGTTAAGGGGAGGTAGGCGGAGCCGGCGGTCGAGAGCATGAGGCCGACGTCCTTGGCGTGCTGGGCGAGGCGGGCTTCGGGGGTGAAGTCGGCGTGGACCATTTTGGGTCCTTTGGCGGCCATGATGCGGGAGGCGGCGGGGCCGGCTTGGAGGATGGCGAGGGCGCGGGCGGGGTCGAGGCCGCTGTGGCGGGCGAATTCCAGGCCTTCGGCGAGGACGGCGCGATGGAGCCCGAGGACAAGATTGAAAACGAGTTTCATGCGGGTGCCGGTGCCCGGGGGGCCGGCGTGGAAGAGTTGGGGGCTGATGGCGAGGAGGATGGCTTCGGCGCGGGCGAAGGCGGCGGGGTCGGCTCCGCAGATGACGAGGGCTTCGCCGGCGGCGATTTGACGGCTGGAGCCGCCGAGGGTGGCATCGAGATAGGCGACGCCGCGGGCGGCGAGGGCGGTGGCGTTGGCTTCGACGGCGGCGGGGTCGCCGGTGGTCGTGTCGATGATCAGCTCGACGGTGGCTTCGAGGGTGGCCAGGACGGCGGCGACTTCAGCAGGACCGGGGAGGCTGAGGAGGACGCAGCTACAAGCGGCGGCGACGTCGCGTTCGGAAGCGAGGCGGACTACGCCGGGGGGCTGGGCGGCTGGATTGGGGTCGTATCCGCAGACGGTGTACCCCGCCGCGAGGAGACGGGCGGAGAGGGCGGAGCCGGCGAGGCCGAGACCCAGAAGGCCTATGGGAGCGGAGGGAGAATTCGTCACGAACTGACGAGAACTATCACACTGGGAAGCGGAGTCGCAACAACGTGGCTGGTTCCATATAAAGACCCTGCCATTGGACACCGAAGTGGAGATGGGGTCCGGTGACGCGGCCGCTGCTGCCGCTGCGGGCGAGAGGCTGGCCTTGGGTAACCGCCTCCCCTTCTTTTACATCGAAGGCCGACAGGTGCATGTAGAGCGAGAACAGGCCTTCGCCGTGATCGAGGACGACGAAGCCGCCTTCGTAGTACATGTCCTGGGCGATGAGGACCTGGCCAGAGTGCGTTGCGACGATGGGCGTGCCGGTGATGGCGCGGAAATCGAGGCCTTGGTGGGTGGAGCGTGTTTGTCCGTTGTAGGTGCGGCGGGTACCGAAGGGCGAAGTCTGGGGGGTATCGGTCGGGGGTACGAAGGGGCCCTTCCAGCGGCGGAGGGAGCGGGTGGCGAACACCGCCTTCTTGATGGCGGCTTCGGCGGCGATGCGTTTGCTGACTTTGGGCGGCGGGGTGACGAACTGGGGCGGGACGGTGAGCTTGCCGGTGGCATAGGCGTGCGGGGCGATGCGCACGCGATGGGTCTCGCCCGAGGAAAGCGTGAGGGTTTGGGGGCCGGGCTTGACGTCGAGACCGACGGCGGCGAGGGCGAGCCAGCGTTGGCTTGCGGGGTCAAGGGCGAAGTTTAGGGGGCGGTCGAGCCAGGTGGCGGTGACGGGCCCGGCGGGGAGCGTGAAGAGGATGGGCGAGCCGGGGAAGGGAGCGGCGGGTTCGACGCGCAGGGGGGCGGGCGGTTGGGCTAAAAGGGGGAAAACGGCGAGGAAGGCGCGGCGGAGCATGCTGCTCCTGAGGTTAGCGCAAATAAAAAGGGGTGCTGGCTTCGGTGGTTACCTTGCCGACGCGGAGTTGGACGGGGTAGGCGCCGGAGGGGACGAAGCCGGAGGGCGAACGGAAGTTGATTTGGACGATGCCGGGGAACCCGGGGGCGGCTCCGATCCAGACGATGGGCGCCGGGGTGCCGCCGATCAAGAGTTCGACGGGGAGGACGGGGGTAGGGAAGGGCGCGTCAAAGGTGAGCTGCCCGTCGAGCGGTTCGGGGGTGAGGCGGCCGATGCCGGTGGCGTAGAGGACGAGGATTTCGCCGCGGGGGGCGGGGTTCGTTTCGCTATTCGTCGTAGCGTCGGGATGGACCGCGCCGAGGGAGAAGAGGCCGGGGGCGGCGTCGGTGAGGGCCGAGGTTTGCGAGGCGCGGAGGGTGTTGCGGTAGCGGACTTCGATGTCGGCGCGGCCGCTGGAGCCGGTGCGATTGGGGACTTGGAAATTAATTTGGGAGTTTGAGACGTAGAGCAGGGGAGCCGCGATGCCGTTGACGGTGACCTCCACCTCGGCGAGGCGCGTATCGAGACGGTTATTGCGCACGATGCCCAGGGCAGGCTGCTCTGGGCCGAGGTTAACCCCGTAGAGCGTCGTGAGCATGCCAGTGGCGAGAATGGTTTCCTTGTTCGTAGCGACGTGGACGATTTTGAGTTGGGGGGCTTCGACGGAGGGCGGGGCGATGAGGGCGTTTTCGGCGACGAGGCGGCGGATGCGGTTGTTGGCGGCGTCGGCGACAAGCAGGTTCCCGGCGGCGTCGAGGGCGAGGCCGGTGGGGAAGTTGAGGCGGGCGTCGTTGGCGGGGCCGCCGTCGCCGCCGAAGCCGGGGAGGCCGGTGCCGGCGATGGTAGCGATTGCGCCGCTGGGGTCGATGCGGCGGATGCGGTGATTGCCTGTGTCGGCGATGAGGATGCCGCCATCGGCCTGGACGGCGAGGCCACGGGGGTTGGAAAGGTTGGCGTCGCCGACGGAGGCGAGGGTGCCGGTGAGGTCGATGCGGCGGATGCGATTGTTACCGGAGTCGGCGATGTAGAGTTGGCCCAGGCGATCGAAGGCGAGGGCGGAGGGTTGGTTGAGTTGGGCGAAGATGGCGATGTTGCCGTCGCCGGAGAAACCGGGGCCGGTGACGGTGCCAGCGTAGGTGGTAATGATACCGGTGGCGGAGACGCGACGGACGCGATGGTTGCGGGAGTCGGCGATGAAGTAGTCGTTGGAGTTGGGGTCGGCGGCGAC
>JBKJLJ010001050.1:0-3111 GCA_046597015.1 Bryobacteraceae bacterium | reverse complement strand
CCCAGAAAAACATCTTGCCGGTCAGGCCGAACACCACGGCGCTGCTATAGAGATAGCCGGGCATGATGACGCTGGTCGCCGTCGCCATCACGACGGCTTATCTTTACAGCAGCGCCGTGGTGTTCGGCCTGACCGGCAAGATGTTTTTCTGGGAGCTGGCCACACTTGTCGATATCATGCTGCTGGGGCACTGGATCGAGATGAAGTCGGTGATGGGTGCCTCAAGGGCACTGGAGGCACTGGCCAAACTCATGCCCTCCGACGCGCATAAACTCATGCCCGACGGCAGCGTGAAGGACGTTCCGCTGAGCGAGCTGGCGGTGGACGACAAAGTCCTGATCAAACCGGGTGAGAAAGCTCCCGCGGACGGTGTCATTGTGGAGGGCGAGAGTTCCGTCAACGAGGCGATGCTCACTGGAGAATCAACCCCGGTTACCAAGACGACTGGCGGCAAGGTCATTGGTGGCTCTATCAACGGCGAAGGCTCGCTGACCATTGAGGTCAAAGGCACCGGCAAGGATTCGTTTCTGTCGCAGGTCATTAATCTCGTCAAACAGGCCCAGGAAAGCAAGTCGAAGACTCAGGACCTCGCCAACACCGCCGCGCTGTGGCTCACTATCATCGCCTTGGGGGGCGGTGTGATCACCTTCCTTATCTGGCAGGTTCTCATTGGCAAGGACTTCGCGTTCGCCATCGAACGCGCCGTCACGGTCATGGTCATCGCCTGTCCGCATGCCCTGGGCCTTGCCGTGCCGCTGGTTGTGGCCGTCTCTACAGCCTTGGCTGCGAAGAACGGCCTGCTAATTCGCAATCGCGTTGCTTTCGAAGGCGCCCGAAAACTGCAGGCCGTCATCTTCGACAAGACCGGGACGCTCACGGAAGGACGATTTGGCGTGACGGATACGCTCCTGCTTTCGCAGGATATTGACGAAGAAACGCTGCGCCGCTACGCGGCTTCGGTGGACGCGAATTCTGAACATCCCATTGCCAAAGCGATTGCCGGCGCTTCCGAGAAAAAGTCGCCGGTGGAAAACTTCAAAAGCATTGCCGGCAAAGGCGCGGAAGGCCAGGTCGAGGGCAAAGAGATCAAGGTGGTGAGTCCGGGCTTTCTGCGCGAACAGAACATCGATTTCACCGACAAGCGTATAGAGCCACTCCAAGCCCAAGGCAAGACGGTCGTGTTTGTGCTGGTTGACGGGAAGTTGAAAGGAGCGATTGCCTTGGCCGACATCGTGCGGCCCGAAGCAAAGCAAGCCATCGATGCCCTGAAGGCGTTGAACATCCGCTGCATGATGCTGACCGGCGATAACAAGGCGACGGCCAAATGGGTCTCTGATCAAGTCGGCCTGGATGAATACTTCGCCGAAGTTCTGCCCCAGGACAAAGCCGCCAAAGTGAAAGAAGTTCAATCCCGGGGCGTGTTGGTAGCGATGACCGGCGATGGAGTGAACGATGCCCCAGCCCTGGCGCAGGCTGATGTGGGCATCGCCATTGGAGCTGGCTCGGATGTGGCCGTCGAAACGGCCGACGTAATCCTGGTGCGGAGCAATCCATTGGACGTCGTGGCGATCCTGAACCTTTCCCGTGCCACGTATCGGAAGATGATTCAGAATCTTGTTTGGGCCACGGGCTATAACGTCGTCGCCCTTCCGCTGGCGGCCGGAGCGCTTTATGCATGGGGCGTGTTGCTCACCCCCGCCCTGGGCGCAGTACTGATGGCTGCAAGCACGGTGATTGTGGCCATCAACGCGCGACTGCTGAGATTGGAGGGCGATCCCAACCCTGACGCCAAAGCTGGGCCCAAAACTGAAGCCGGGTCGAAGCCCGACGCCAAGCCCAAACCTACCCCCCGCGAACTCAAAGCTGAGGCTAAACCTGAAGCGAAGGCCGAGCCGCAGCCCGAAGCCAAGGCACCATCCGATTTGACGCCGCAGATCACCGAGCGAGCGTATGAAATCTACGAGACGGGAGGCCGCCAGGGCGATTCAGCCGTTCAGGACTGGGAGCGGGCAAAGCGAGAGATCCAAAAAAATACAGTCAAAGCCGAACCTCCGCCTGAAACCCCAAAATGTCCAACCTGTTAAGGAACGAGAACAAGACTCTTCGATTAATACAAACCACCGTGAAAGCCAGAATCGATAGACGACGACCACAACAACCAAGAAGGAAACAAATCCATGAAAGAACACAATGCACATTCCGGAGCTTGGGGACTCGCCCTCATCGTGACCGTGGTGGCCTCATGGTTTCTCTACCGCTACCTCGCGCCCAAGACCTGGAGGGAGTGGGCGAGCGCCGGCGTGATCCAGGCGTTCATCATTGCCCTCTACGCGGAGATGTATGGCTTTCCACTCACCATCTATCTGCTCGTCCGGTTCTTCGGCCTCGATAAGACCAACCTCAATGCCAACCTTTGGTCCACGCTGCTGGGTTACGGCGAGGCGGGCATGATGGTCTCGATGATCCTCGGCTACATGCTGCTGTTCGCCGGCCTTGGAATATTCATGGAAGGATGGCGGGAACTTCATCGAGCCCGCCGGGAAACCGGCTCGTCACGGATCGTCTCTACGGGCTGGTGCGCCACCCGCAATACACTGGTCTTTTCATCGCACTTTTCGGCGAGGGAATTGTGCATTGGCCCACGATCTTCTCAGTCGCGCTATACCCCATCATCGTTCTCGCCTATTATCTGCTGGCACGAAGTGAGGAGCGCAAAGTGGAGGAACAATTCGGTGACGAATACCGCGCCTACCGGAAACGTGTGCCGATGTTCATCCCGCGCTGGGGTCAATGGCGCAACCTGGCCACCACAAGAAGCCACAACTCGCCGAGGGTCGCTCAGACACCGGTTTCCCCGGGCACTACAACCAGCGCGGACAGGAACGACGACGTGAAAGCCGCAATCCAAAGACAGTGACCACAACAATCAAGAAACAAACAAGACCAATGTTCATCTTCGGCGCTTGACCGTGCGCCGCTCAGGCTGGAGGGCGTGCGCTTCAGGCAGGAACAATTTGCGGCGCACTAAACAAAAGGATCAAACCATGAATACAACAACTCTGAATTCGGAACTGCTACACAAGATGGACGCCTACTGGCGCGCGGCAAACT
>JBKJLJ010001049.1:0-6922 GCA_046597015.1 Bryobacteraceae bacterium | reverse complement strand
ATACAGGAAGAACTCGACATCGTCCTCCGCGAGTATCCCGATATCGATTTGGACACCCAGTTTCTCAACGGTCACAAGCGGTCGATCACCCAAAAGGAGCTTTTCCGGACCATCGAGCGCAACAAAAAGGCGCATCTCATGGCTTACGAGAAACTCATGAAGCTGCTGGCCCAATCGAGAAAGCTGTTTCCCTTGCAACCACCAGAGCCGATCGACGTCTCAGCCGACGCGAACAACCTGGAAGACCCCGGCCCCCAGCCCGAAGTCGTCGCTGAACTACTCGCCTTAGCGGACCAAGCGAAAAAGGAACCTAACTTTGTCCCGCCCGCGTATGTCCTTAACTTCCTGGAAGATAAGGAGTTTATGCACCGTCTGGCCCCAAATTACGACATCGGCGATTTGCTCGTCCGCTTCGGCCGGGTCAAGCCGCCGATTGCGGCCTAGCCCAGTCCAGCAGAGCAGTTTCCCCGAGATTGTAGAGTAGGCGAAACACTCGGTACGGCCAAAGTGTGCCCAAACGAGTCCGTTTCACCCCAAAGGGTTTTCGTCCTCCCCATCCAGCCCGGTATTCTAAATCAATGAAACTGCCCCTCGCCCTCCTCCTGGCCTCCTCCGCCTGCGCCCAGTTTTACCCCGGCCTCTCGCTGCCCCCCAGCGGCGCCAACCAAAAGGCCTCCGTCTCTCAATCCATCGGCCCCGTCCAAATCTCCATCGAATACTCCTCCCCCGCCGTCAAAAACCGCCGCGGCCAAATCTGGGGCAAGCTCGTCCCCTACGGCCTCACAGACCTCGGCTACGGCCACCACAAGCCCTCGCCTTGGCGTGCCGGCGCCAACGAAGGCACCGTCTTCGCCGTCTCCCACCCCGTCACCATCAACGGGCAACCCCTCCCCGCCGGCCGCTACGGCCTCCATATGATCACCGGCCCCACCGAATGGACCATCATCTTCTCCCGGAACTCCACGGCCTGGGGCAGCTTCTTCTACGAACCCTCCGAAGACGCGCTCCGCGTCACCGCCAAGCCCTCCAAACACGACTTTCGCGAATACCTCACCTACGAGTTCCCCGTCCGTAAGCCCGCCGAAGCCGTAGCCGAAATGCAGTGGGAAGACCTCGCCGTCGCCTGGACCATCGCCGTCCCCAACCTCGATCAGGTCTTCCTCTCCCGCATCCGCGAAGAGCTCAAAACTGTCCCCGGCTTCAACTGGGCCGCCTACGTCGCAGCCATCCAGTTCTGTCTCGAACGCGACGTTAACCTTCCCGAAGCTCTCGTCTGGGCCGAGACCGCCATCTCCACCCCCTTCGTCGGAGAAGCCAACTTCGCAACCCTCTCCGCCAAGGCCGAAGTCCTCCAAAAGCTAGGCCGCGCCGAAGACTCGAAGACCGCCCGCCTCGCCGCCCTCAACCACCCCACTGCCTCCGTCCTCCAGATCCACCAACACGGCCGCCAACTCCTCGCCGGCAAACAACCCGCCGAAGCCTTCGCCGTCTTCGAACTCAACCACAAACGCCACGGCGATGTCTGGCCGGTCCACCTCGGCTTCGCCCGCGGCTACGCCGCCCTCGGAGACAAAACCAAAGCCCTCCACCACGCCAAAATCGCCCTAACCCAAGCTCCGGACCCTATCAACAAGAAGGGAGTCGAAGACCTCATCGCCGCCATGCAGTAACCTAACGGGATGTCCGTTCTTCTCCTCGCTTTCCTCCAGACCTTCTTCAGCGTCCCCGGCGTCGATGCCCCCGAACTCGCCGCCTGGGGCACCCACCAAATCGGCGTCCGCACCCTCGACCTCAAACACGCCGCCCAACCCGACGTCCTCAACATAAACAAGGAGACCGGCCAAGCCCCCCTCTACGATCGCCCCCTCAAAATCGAACTCTGGTACCCCGCCCTCATCCCCGCCGGCACCGAAGCCCGTACCCAATACGAAAGCACCCTCCCCGGCCGCAACCCTAAGCCTTTCACGATCGACGGCAAAGCCCTCCGCAACGCCGCGCCCCTTCCCGGCCAACGTTTCCCCCTCGTCATCGTCTCTCACGGCTACCCCGGCTCCCGCACCTTCCTCACCTACCTCACCGAAAACCTCGCCTCCAAAGGCTACGTCGTCGCTGCCATCGACCATACCGATTCCGTCTTCGGCGCCGTCAAGCCCTTCCCCTCCACGCTCGTCAACCGCTCTCCCGATCAGCTCTTCTCGATCGCCTCCCTCGCCGCCTCGGAACCCAATATTGACCCCACCCGCGTCGCCATCATCGGCTACTCCATGGGCGGCTACGGGGCTCTCATCAGCGCCGGTGCCGCGCCCAGCGCCAACTCCTCCCTGGCCAAAATGCTCCCCGCCGGCCTCCTCCCCGCTGCCGGCAAACTCCCTGCCAATGTCCGCGCCATCGTCGCCCTCGCCCCCTGGGGCGCCCAGCCTCCCATCAATACCTGGGACCCCGCCGCCCTCGCCAATATCCGCGTCCCCTCCCTCTTCATCGTCGGCGACAAGGACGACATCTCCGGCTACGAGCAAGGCGCAAAGAAGGCCTTTGACCAGTCCGTCAACTCCAGCCGCTGCCTCCTCGTCTACGAGAACGCCCGCCACAACGTCGGCGGCAACCCCCCTCCCGCCATCCCGCTCGACTTCCAAACCAAAGAGAGCTTCGACGAACCCGTCTGGCGCAAGGACCGGCTTAACGCTATCAACCAGCACTTCATCTCCGCGTTCCTCGATCTCCACCTGAAGGCCGACGAAACCCGCCGCCCCTACCTCGATGGTGCTCTAAAGGGCTTCCAGAAACGCTGGATGATCGGCCTCCAGCAGAAGTGCCTCCCCCCCGCAATGTGATAGATTCCGCCTATGACTCCTCTCTCCCGCCGCGCCCTGTTCCTCGCCGCCGCTGCCACCACGGCGCTAGCCCAGAAGTACGTCCCGAAGCAAAGCGACCGACCCGAAACCCCTACCGGTGACGAGCCGGGCTTCCTCCCACTGTTCGACGGCAAAACGCTCGCCGGCTGGGACGGTGACCCCAAGTATTGGCGGATCGAAAACGGCATCCTGGTCGGAGAGATCACCCCCGAAACGGTCATCAAGAGCAACACCTTCATCGTCTGGAAGGGTGCCCAGCCGAAGGATTTCGAACTTAAGGTCGACTACCGTATCACCCCCGCCGGCAACAGCGGCATCAACTATCGCAGCGCCGTCATCCCTGACCCCGTCCGCCCCGACCACAAGTTCGCCATGCGCGGCTACCAGTGCGACATCGACGGCCGCAACGTCTACACCGGTCAAAACTACGAAGAGAAGGGTCGTCTCTTCCTCGCCCTCCGCGGCCAGGTCACCCGAGTGACCGGTGAACGCAAGCCCATCGCCCTTTCGACCTTTGCTGACCCGAAGGAGCACATCACGAACGACTGGAACGCCGTGCACCTGATCATCCGCGGCAACACCCTCATCCACACGATCAACGGCCACGTCATGAGCATCGTCATCGACGACGATCCCGACCCCACCCGCCACCCCGCCCAAGGCTCCATCGGAGTCCAAGTCCACGTCGGCCCGCCCATGAAAGTCGAGTACCGCAACTTCCGCTTAAAGCAGCTCTAGCTAAAGCTGGCCAGTCAGACGGCCAATCTCGATATTGCGAAAATGCAATACTAAGAGGTAGAAAGATGTGGAAAGTAGAGGTGCTCAATGATCTCGTTCGACGAGAGATTGAAGCTTTGCCGACCGATATGCAGGCCCGTTTTCGCCGCATCGTCGAGTTGATTCAAACTTACGGTCTCGAACGGGTCAGAGAGCCCCACGTAAAGCATCTTGAAGGCCTGTTGTGGGAAATGCGCATGAAGGGCGCGGACGGGATCTCAAGGGCCGTATACGTTACGGCCAAGGGAAGACGCATTGTAGTAGTGCGAGCGTTCTTGAAGAAGACTCAGAAGACGCCCCGGCGAGAAATCGACATCGCCTTGCAGAGAGCCAGAGAGGTAACCGAGAAATGAAACGGACCAATGTTGATGATTTGCACAAGCAATGGATGGAGAAGCCAGAGTATAAGCGCGAGTACGAAGCGCTCGAAGAAGAGTTCTCTCTGACGGCCGCCATGATCGAAGCCCGCTCCCGCGCAGGCCTGACGCAAGCGCAGGTCGCCCAGCTTATGAGCACTACCCAAGCCGCCGTGGCGCGGCTCGAAGGCGGCGGTAGCAAGCCTTCCACCAGCACGCTCCAAAAGTATGCAAAGGCCACCGGAAGCCGCCTCCGGATCAGCTTCGAACGCTAGATCCCAAACGCCTTCCGCACCGCCCTCGACGCCGGCTCCAGCACCGTCTTCTCCGATACGCTCGCCGGCAACCCCGTCAACAGCACGAACGTCACGTCCTTCGCCGCGTTCGCCCAGCACAACGTCCCCGTCGACCCGCTATGCCCAAACGGCTCCGGCTTCACCGACCATCCCAACCCATACTCCCCGTTCTGCGGCGTCACCATCAACTGCGCCGTAGCGGGCCGCAACGGCCCCTTCCCCGGCTTCATAAAGTACCGGAGTAGCTTCGTGATGTCCGCCGCCGTCGAATGCGCCCCGCCCCACGGTACCCCCAACTCCCGCCACCATCGGCTGTTCCAATCCCAGCCCGTATCTCCCGGCGGGTCCGCATGCTCCGTCTGGCTCTTCACCACCTCAGTCAACTTGTACCGGCCCAGTCCCAACGCCGTATCGCTCATCCCCAACGGCCCGTAAATCCGCTCGGCCAACAGTTGCGGCATCGTCTTCCCAGCTACCTTCTCCGCCATCGTCGCCGCCAGTAAGATCCCCATGCTCTGGTAGCTCACCTTACTCCCCGGAGCAAACAACAGCGGCGTCTTCACCGCCAGCGCGGCCCACTCTCGCAACGGCGCATGCCGCTTCCGTAGCTCCGTATTCTCCGGCAACATATCCGGCAACCCCGAGCTATGCGACAGCAAGTGCCGCAAGGTAATCCGTCCATCTAACCCCGGCAAATGCCCCGCCGCCGGAGCGTCCAACGGAAGCTTCCCCGCGTCCACCAGCGTCATCACCGCTGTCGCCGTCATCGGCTTCGTGATCGATGCGATCAGGAACGCCGACCCCACCTTCGCCGTCCCAAACGCCTTCTCAAAAACCCCGTCCCTCTGCGTCACCCGCAGCACCGCGGCCTTCAACTTGCCGCTGGCCACCGCCTGTTCAATCGGCTTCACCGCCTCGGCCATCTGAGCCGGCGCCAAGGCGGCAGCGAACAACGCACGTCGGGTCATCATGGGCAATATCTTACCAGTGCGTCAGCGATCCGTCCGGCCGGTAGTAGACGTTCTTCTTGCCCGGCACGTTCACCTCACCCACCAGCTTGCACTTGGTCAGGTCCACCGTAGTCCCCAACCCCGGCCGATCATTGCGATACGCCTTGCCGTCCTTGAAGTCAAGGCACTCCGGCAGGTACGGAATCGGCCGCCCCCCGTAGTTGTACTCCATGATCACTGGCCCTGGAAACGTCGAAAGACAGTTCACGAGCCCCGCCGTCGCCACCGGACCCGTGAAGTGCGGAATAATCCCCACCGCATGCGTCTCGCAGATGGCGGCGATCTTCATCATCTCCGTAATCCCGCCCACGTTCGGCACCGTCGCCCGTATGTAGTCGATATCGTGGTTCTCCACAATCCGGTTGAAGTCCCACCGTTGCCCCCACTCTTCGCCATGCGTCAGCGGCACCGTCGTCATCTGCCGCAGCTTCGGAAGGTCCTGATGAGCATGCTCGTCGCGAACCGGGTCCTCGACAAAGTACGGCTCAAACTCCTCGATCAACTTGCACGCCCGCAACGCGTCGGCATAGTCGAACCGCTGGTGGAAGTCGATGCACCAGTCGCCGTCCTTGCCCACGCCCTCGCGCACCTCCTTGCAATCCTGCGCCACCTTGCGCACCCGCTCATGCGTATTGTAGACGCCGCCCGCCGGCGTATCTCCCGCGCCCATTCGAAACGCCCGGTACCCCGCGTCCATCGTCGCCTTGGCGCGATCCCGCAGCGTCATCGGCGGGGACCCCGCCGGTCGCGGCGCGCCGCCCGTCGCATAACATTCCAGATGGTTCCGCACCGCCCCGCCCAGCAGATCATGCACCGGCAGGCCTAGCGCCTTGCCCTTCAAATCCCACAGCGCCAAGTCCATCGCCCCCACGGCGTGAATCTTCTCTCGCCCCGGCGGGTAGAACCAGGCGATGTACATCTCCTGCCATAACGCCTCAATCCGAAACGGGTTCTGACCAATCAGCGTGCCCGCGCACTGCTCCAGCGTGTCCTTCTTGCCGCCTTCCCCAATGCCCACCAAGCCGTTATCCGTCTCCACCGTCACCAGCATGTTGCTCTGGTTGAAAGTCTCATTCACGTTGGGCGGCTCATAGATCCGCACCCGCTTCACTTTCACCTTAGGCAACGCGGCCTCTGCCGCTCCCGCTCCGGCCACCGCCGATAGAAACATCCGTCTGGAGATCATCGGGCCAGTCTATAAGCCGCGCACCGCCACGTCAAACCACTTCGTGTTTACGATGCCCTTCCGCTGCATCTGCACCCAGAGCCGATACCGGCCCGGCCGCGGGAAGATCACGTTGAACTGCACCGTCGGCGAGATCTCCGGCTGGTACTCCCACTGCGGATGCACATGCACCATATCGAGCAAATCTTCGCTCGCCACCAGCAAATGACCCCACGCGCCCAACCAGGGCTCTAATCCTTCGGCCGGATCCACGTCGAAGAACAACATCGTCTTCTGCCCCGCGATCGGCTGTGCCGGCTCCGACCGCAGCTTCACCCCCATGTTGCCCTTCGGCTCCGGAATCGTAAGCTTCGGGCCCGCCGCCACCAGCACCGTCTTCGCGATCAACTGCGGCGTCCCCCCAGCCGGATAGAAGTCCGCCAGCACCCGATACATCCCGCCCTGC
>JBKJLJ010000693.1:0-14303 GCA_046597015.1 Bryobacteraceae bacterium | reverse complement strand
TACCGTATCAAGGTAGCTCTCTAACCAATTGAGCTACAGGCCCATCGGACGCGAGATTGTAGATTAGCACAGTTCGGGGCGGCACGCTAGAATAGAAGGAGGAATTCCTATGCCAGCGCCCGTCCTTTCCATCGTCATCCCGATTCATAACGAGGAGCCGGCTATCCTCCCCCTCTACGACCGTTTGACGCGCGTCCTCGAATCCCTTGGCAAAACCTACGAGATTCTCTTCATAGACGACGCCTCCACCGACCGCTCCTTCGACCTGCTCGCCAACCTCTGCGAAACCGATGGACGTCTGAAAGTCATCCGCCTCCGACGTAACTTCGGCCAAACCGCCGCCCTCGCCGCCGGATTCGATGAAGCCGTCGGCAGCATCATCATCTCCCTCGACGGCGACCTGCAACACGAACCGGAAGACATCCCCTTACTCCTCGAGAAAATCGAACAAGGTTACGACATCGCCAGCGGCTGGCGCAAGAATCGGATCGACAACGCCGTCACCCGGAAAATCCCTTCCCGCATCGCCAACTGGCTCATGGCTAAGGCCAGCGGCATCGAACTCCACGACTTCGGAACCACCTTCAAAGCCTACCGCGCGGAAATTCTAAAAGACGTCAACCTGTATGGCGAACTCCACCGGTTCATTCCGGCGCTCGCCAGCTTTTATGGGGCCCGTATCGTCGAAGTGCCCATCAAGAACGTGCCCCGCGGCGCCGGCGCCAGCCATTACGGCCTCGAACGGACGATGAAGGTGTTTTTTGACATCATCACCATCCGCTTTCTGCTGACCTACTTCACCCGCCCGATGCACTTCTTCGGCAAGTTCGGCCTGCTCGGTCTCACTTCGGGTGGTGCCATCATGGCCTATCTGTTCGTCTATAAACTGCTCGACTTTCAACGCGATCTGGTCACCGACCATGGCCCTCTCATGGTCCTCGGAGCGATCCTCGTGCTCGGCGGTCTCATGCTCTTTTCCACCGGCTTGCTCGGCGAAATCATGATCCGGACATACTTTGAGAGCCAAGGCCGGCGGATCTACGCCGTTCGCGAAGTGCGGGCCCGCAAAGACGGCGTCGCAAGCCGCTAGAATAATCTCATGCTACTCGGTGCCGTTACCTACAACATCTGTAAGGACTGGGATGTCGAAACCCTCATCACCAACCTCGAAAAGGCCGGGTTTGAAGCCGTTGAACTGCGAACCCAGCACGCTCATAAGGTGGAGCCCAACATCTCGGCCGCTGAGCGGGAAAAGGTAAAACAACGTTTCGCCCGCAGCAAAGTGCGGCTGCTTAGCTTTGGCACCACCTCCGAGTTCCAGTCGCCGGATATTACCATTCGCGCCCAAAACGTCGCCGATGCCAAGGCCTTCATCGATCTGGCCCACGACACCGGCGCTTGGGGCATTAAGGTCCGACCGAACGGCTTTCCGCCGCACGCCGACAAGGACGTAACCATTCGAAACATCGGTGATTCCCTCCGCGAGTTAGGCGAATTCGGCGCTGGCAAAGGCGTCGAAATCTGGCTCGAAGTCCACGGTAAGGAGACCCAAAACCCGCCCGTCGCCGCCGCCATTATGCGCGCGACTAAACACCCCAACGTCGGGCTCTGCTGGAATTCGAACCCTACCGATTTAGTCGGCGGCTCCATCAAAGCCTCGTTTGACCTGCTCCGCCCCTGGATCAAAAACGTCCATATCAACGAGTTGGCCGGCCCCTATCCCTACCGCGAACTCTTCAGTCTGCTCCGCAAAAGCGGCTATGAACGCTATACCCTTTGTGAGGTGGCCGAAAGCAAGGAGCCGGAACGGTTCCTGCTCTGGTACGCCGCCCTGTGGCGCGAATTGAACCGGGCCTAAAGCGGCCGCCGAAACCAGCGATCCAGAATCGCCGGACCCAGCCGAACCCCCGCATAAGAAACCATCATCGCGAAGAGGGCGATCGAAGTGGCGATCGTCCAATAGCGCCGAGGTGGCGTTGGCCCCACGCTCACGACCGGCCGCTCTTCTCCAAACTCAAGCTCCATCCGAAAATCCACCAACACGTTGCCGAGCCGCTGTTGCCGGTTTTCTATCGTCAACTGGTAGTCCCCGGCCCGGTCAAGCTTCACCCGGCGCCTACCACCGGTCTGATACCCACTGTCAAACGCCGGGCCGCTCCCGTTGCGATCAATCACCAACACCCGCACCACAGCCCCCGGCTCCTTCACCGTCCAAGTCAGGTCCAGTACCGCCTTCTGTTGGTGCAGCGGAAAGTCGTAACTGCGAGACCGCATCGCATCAATCCGCACCAGTTCCTCCAGCAGGATCACTCGGCGCGGTTCCGCCCCCACTCCCGCCGCCAATAGCAGAACGGCGGCCAGCAGCCTCATTGCACCCCGTACACGGTCTGCCCGCCCAGAAACGTCATCCGAACTTTCACCTTCGGAATCTCCAGCTCCGGAACCGTCATCACGTCCGTACCCAACACCACGAAATCCGCTACCTTGCCCACTTCCAGCGACCCTTTGATGTTTTCCTCAAACGCCGCGTAAGCCCCGCCCAGCGTGAACGAGTGCAACGTCTCGGCGCGCGTCAACTTCTGATCCGGAATCCAACCGCCCGCCGGAAAACCCTTCTGATCCTGCCGCGCTACCGCCGCAAAAAAACCATAAAACGGGTTCGGCTCCTCCACCGGGAAATCGCTGCCGTTGGCGAACTTCACCCCCGTGTTTAAAAACCGGCGCCAGGCGTAAGCCCCCATCAGCCGGTCCGGCCCCATCCGCTTGGCCGCCCAACGCATATCCGACGTCGCATGGCTCGTCTGCATCGACGCAATGACCCCAAACCGGCGAAATTTCTCGAAATCCGGCAGCGAAACCGCCTGCGCGTGCTCAATCCGGAACCGCTTTTCATTACCCTCCCCCAACACCACCCCGTAGGCATCGAGAGCCACCCGATTCGCCCGGTCGCCGATCGCATGCGTCGCCACCTGGAACCCCTTCGCCACCGCCTCCCGCGACACTTTTTCAATCGTCGCCTGCGGCAGAATCAGCAAGCCAGAGTTCTCCGGATCGTCCGAATACGGCTGCCAAAACGCCGCCCCCCGCGATCCCATCGCCCCGTCCGCTACCAACTTAATCGTCCGCACCGTCAAATAATCGCCTATCTCCGGGCCCGATCGTAAATACTGTTGCCATAGCGCTCCCTCCCCGCCGATCATCGCATTTACCCGCACTGGCAACATCTTTTCCGCGATCAACTGTTTATACGCGCGAATCACCTGCGCCGAAACCCCCGCGTCGTGCACCGAGGTCATGCCTAGATTGGCGCATTCCACCGCCGCCGCCCGCAACCGCTGCCGTACCTGCTCATCGGTCGCCGCCGGAATCTTCGACCCCACCAAGCCCTGCGCCCGGTCAATCAAAATCCCCGTGGGTTCCCCCTTGGCATCCCGGACAATCTTGCCTCCCATCGGGTCCGGCGTCGCCTTCGTAATGCCCGCTAGCTTCAGTGCCGTCTGATTCACCCATGCCGCGTGGCCGTCCACCCGCGTCAAATACACCGGATGCTCCGGCGCCGCCTTCGTCAGCGCCGTATGGTCCGGGAATTCCCCTCCCCAATTCGTCTGGTCCCAAGCCCGGCCCTGCACCCAACTTCCCGCCGGCAAGCCGCCCGCCCGCTTCGCCACAATCGCCGCCACCTCGGCGATGCTATTCACACTCCGCAGGTCAAACGTCTCCACCATAAATCCAAAATTGGCCATGTGGACGTGACTGTCAATCAAACCTGGAATCACCGTCGCCCCACCCAGGTCAATCACCCGTGTCTGCGGCCCCACGTGCTCCGCTACCGAGTCGCCCACCGCGATCAATTTCCCCGCGCGCATCGCCAGCGCCTTGGCCTTCGGCTGCTGCGGATTAACCGTATAAATGTTGGCGTTTACAATAGCGAGATCCGCGATTTCAGGAGCCGCGAAAAGCCCCCCTGCGACGAGCAAAAAAAGCATTAAAATAGGGACCATGGAAGAAAGTATGGCACACGGGCAAATGGCTGCTCTGTCGGTTGAACTGCCGACGTGGAAAACGGTGGCATCCTGGATCTGCGCCATCCTCATCGGCCTGCTTTTCCTCGTCGCGGGCGTCTGGATACTCACCGACCACCTCGGTGCCGCCGCCCGGATGACCCAAGCCCTCGTCCCCGCCCAACTCAGCGTCTTCACCGCCGTATTCTTCGGCACGGCCGAAATATTCTCCGGCATTCTCATCTTGATTCCTCGCTACCGTCGCTGGGGCGCCTGGCTCATCAGCCTGATGCTCATCGCGTTCATGATCTACATCGGCTACTTTTACAACCAACTGATCGGCGCCGACTGCACCTGCTTCCCCTGGGTCAAGCGCGCCGTTGGGCCCATGTTCTTCTACAGCGACGCGGGCATGTTAGCCCTTGCCGCCGTCGCCGGTTGGTGGGCCCGGCCCAGCGAAGGAACCCGCGGCGCCCTCATCATCGCCGCCTGCGCCGCCCTCTTCGCCGGCGTATCCTTCGGCATCACCGAATCCCGCCAGACCGGCACCAAGGCTCCCGACGTCATTACCGTCGACGGCCAACCCGTCTCCCTCCAACAGGGAAAGATATTTCTCTACTTCTACGACCCCGAGTGCGCTCATTGCGACCAGGCCGCCCGGCGCCTCGCCAAACACATCTGGAGCGGAGTAAAGATCTACGGCTTGCCCTCCCGCGTTCCCCAATTCGGCAAATATTTCATGGATTCGACCGGCCTGAAGGCAGGAAACTCGCCCGAACACGATGCATTAAAAAAAATATTCCCCTTTGGCGACCCGCCTTATGGGATCCTACTCGAACACGGTCGTCAAAAAGCATCCGTGCTTCGCTTTGATGAATCCGAGCCCGAGACATCGTTGCGTCAACTCGGTTACATCGAGTAGGAAAGTTCCCCTCCCATGAATTCTGAGTCCGCTTCCCCCCTAGGGACGCAATCGCTACGCACCCGCTTCCCGGTCGCAGATCGAAATCTCTTCTACCGGACGGGCCAAGGCCTCACCCTGTCCTCACTGGGGATTGGAACCTACCTCGGCCCCATCAACGACGAAGTCGATCGGTCGTACATGTCGTCCGTTCGCGCCGCCCTGCGTCAGGGCATCAATGTCGTTGACACGGCCCTGAACTACCGCCATCAACAGTCCGAACGGGCTATCGGCCGGGCGCTCGAATCGCTCCAGCAGGGCGGCCAGATCCAGCGCAGCCAAATCGTTCTCTGCTCCAAAGCCGGCTATCTCGTCCCTCAGGCGATCCCCTCCGAGGTCCTGCAACCCGGAGACATCGTCGGCAAAACCCATTGCCTGGCACCCGCCTTTCTGTCCGACCAACTCACCCGGTCGCTGCATAACCTCCGTGTCAAGAAGTTGGACGTCTACTACCTTCACAATCCGGAAATGCAGTTGGCGTTCCTACCCGTCGACGAGTTCTATCAGCGTCTGCGCATCGCCTTTGCCGCTTGTGAAGAGCTCGTTGCCGCCGGGAAAACAGCCTTCTACGGTATCGCCACTTGGGACGGACTCCGCCGCCGTCCCGGCGACAACGACGGCATTCAACTCGCGCGCTTGGTCGCCTTGGCCCGCGAGGTTGGCGGGCCTCATCATCATTTCCGCTTTGTCCAACTGCCCGTGAACTATTCGATGAACGAAGCGATCTCGGCCCGGAACCAGCACAACGGCGACCGCCCCCCCGTGCCGCTCGTCGAAGCCGCCGACGGCTTCGGCATCACTGTCATCGGTTCGGCCACCCTCCTCCAGGGGCGGCTAACCAACGGCCTGCCCGACGATTTCCTCAGCAAGTTCTCCGATGCCCTGCCCACCCAGGCCCAGCGCGCCCTCCAGTTCGCCCGCTCCACGCCTGGCCTCACCACCTCGCTCATCGGCATGAGCAAACCCGAACACGTCAGTGAGAACATGGCAGTAGCGAAGGTCAAACCCTTCACCGATACCGAATACTACTCGTTCTTCCGACGCTGACCATGCTCCTTCCTCCCCTCGGCCCAGATCGCGACGACTTTCTGGCCCGTCTGCCGGAGTCACCCGCCGTCTTCGCGTTGTCGATGCGGCAAGGACCGCCCTATCTAGCCCGAACCGCCCTCCTCGGTCGACGCGTCCGCCGCCTCCTGAGCCTCGGAATGTTCGCCGAAATTGCCACCGCCCTCGAATTCTGGCCCACCGCATCCCGCCTGGAATCGTCTCTCACCCTCTACCAACTAGCCCGCCAACACTATCCCGATTCCTATTTGAAGCTGACGAAACTGCGCATGCCCAGCTACGTCAAAGTACTTTTGTCCAACGAGTTCCCCCGGACGACCGTCTCGACCCGGCTCACTAAATCGGGCGTCCATTATGGTCCCTTCCGCTCCCGCGCCAACGCCGAAGCATTCGAGGCCTCGGTTCTCGAGCATTTTCAACTCCGCCGCTGCTCGGAAGACCTCCTCCCCGCTGCCGATCACCCGGGCTGCATGTACGGGGAAATGAACCACTGCCTCCGGCCCTGCCAAGCCGCTGTGTCCCCCCAAGGCTACGCCAGCGAGGTGCGGCGAGTCATCGACTTTCTCATCACCCAAGGACGCTCCCTCCTCGACGTCGTCGAACGGTCACGCGACCGATTCTCGGCTGAAATGGAGTTTGAAGAGGCTGCCCGCCAGCACCAGCGGCTCGACCGGATCGGAGCAACGCTGAAACTCATCGACGAGGTCGCCATGCCCGTCGACGCCGCACACGGCATCGCCGTCACCCCGTCAATCGAGGAACGCGCCGTCGAACTGCGACCCATGCTGGCCGGCGCTTGGCAACCCGCGATCCGCTTTCCCCTGGCGCAAGAGATGGCCGCCGATAAACCCGTCTCCCTCGATCGCCGGCTGCGGGAGGTCCTCGAGACACCGATGCCCAACAAAATACCCCCCGGGGAACGCCAGGAACACTTGGCACTCTTAGCCCGGTGGTACTACTCCAGTTGGCGAGACGGCGAATGGTTGCCTCTCGATAGCCTCGGAGGAATCCCCTACCGTCGCTTGGTCAACATGGTGCACCGAGTGGGGACGGCCGCTCCTACGGAGTAGGCCCACCGCGCATCGGTTGGAGGACGGCGAATTCTGAAACAAAAAAACTAATCCTTCTCCAAATTTTCGCCGATAGGACATTTATGGCGACGGCTGAACTCCTGGCAGTTCCAGAAACTCAAAACTCGGTTCCGACCAATCACGGCGACCACCATAATGTAGACCGGATCAAGCGAAACTTCCTCGCCAACCTAAACCACGAACTGCGCACGCCGTTAACAGGAATCCTCGGCATGTTGGATCTGTTGACGGAGACCTCCCTCAATGAGGAGCAGTTGGATTATGTCAGTTCGTCGCGATCTTGCGCCGAACTCCTGCTGGAATCGCTCACCAACGCTATCGAGTACTCTTCGTTGACCAGCGGTGCCTCCCGCCATACGTATTCCGAGTTTCGACCGGCGGAGATGTTGCAAGCTGCCGTCGCGGCCCGCGAACCGAAAGCACGGAGCCGCGGTCTCCATCTCAGTTTATTGTTGGACCCTCATCTTCCGGACGTCGCCTTGTCCGATCCCCATCGGGTGCGCCAAGTCTTGGATGTGCTGCTTTCGAACGCCATCAAGTTCACCGCCACCGGCGAAATCGAAGTCATCGCCAGCGCGGCTCCCCACCTCGATGGACGAGTCTGGCTCACAGTTTCGGTCCGCGATTCTGGCCCGGGCATCGAACCATCTCATCTACCAACTCTCTTTTCCGGCGGTAGTGGCATCGAAAACCCCCTCTCCGCCCATTCGCCCGGACTGAAAGTGGGTCTCCCGCTCGCCAAACAGATCACCGAAGCCATGGGCGGCAATTTGCGAGTCGAGTCCTATCCGGGTCAGGGAAGCCTATTTACCTTCTCGATCCCGGTCAGCGCTAAGACCAGCGAGACCGCCGCCCCGCTGCTCGAACAACCCACCATCACCACCTCCCGGCGGATCCTCCTCGTAGAAGACAACGCCGTAGCGCAGCGATTCATGAAAACGCTGCTCGAACGCCATGGTTTTGACGTTACCGTCGCTCCCCACGGGCTAGCGGCCCTCGACGCGGCCCTGCACGACACCTTCCATGTCGTCCTGATGGATCTGCAAATGCCCGGAATCGATGGCATCGAAACAACCCGCCGCATGCGAAAAATGCCCTCCATGGCCACCGTCCCCATCATCGCCTGTACCGCCAACCCATCCTCTGAGGTGTGGGCCGACTGTACCGCTGTAGGCATGAATGACTTCTTATCGAAACCGGTCTCGAAAAGCGAACTCTTCACCGTCTTAGATCGTCATAGCACTACGAAAATCGGCGCGGCCTCCGGAAATTAGCCCTTCTATCCCCCACTCGGAACGACCCGAACCGGATAAAACGCATCGCGAAAATACTCCACCTTCGTCTGTTCGCCTAACACCAGGCTGATCACGTCAAATCGAACCGACATCCCCGATACCGAGGCAATCCGCATGTACTCCTCCGCCGTCCGGCCTAGGAGCTTCTCCTTCGCTCGGTCCACTGCTCGCTCCGGGTCGCTCGTTTGCGAACTCGAACGAGTCTTCACTTCCACAAACACCAACGTCTCCCCCTCCACCGCCACCAAGTCGATCTCTCCCCGCCCCCCCTTCCGGCGATAGTTCCGCGCCACCACCGTCCACCCCATCTCCTGAATAAATCGCTGCGCCCAGTCTTCGCCCTGCTCAGCCAGTTGCAAGTGCGACGCAAATCCCTGGCGTCGTCGCGCCGCCTGACGCCGCCGGTCCATCCACCGGCCAGCCCCGATCAGTACCTTCCGAATAAGTCCCACGCCGACTAGTGGGCCGGCCCTAGGAAACTTCTCCGCTATTCGAACGGCCCTTCACCACATCCAAAAACGCTTTGGCCGCATGCGACAGCGCCCTCCGGGCCGGATACACCAAATGAACCTGCCGATCCACCCGCAACTCCTCCACCCGAACCTCCAACAATTGCCCCCGTTCAATCTCGGCCTCCACACACATCTTAGGCAAAAAGGCTACCCCCTCGTTGCGCTGCACCATCTGCCGAATCGTCTCCACCGTCGGCATCTCCACGTCCATATTCAGCGCTACCCGGTGCCGCTGAAACTCTCGCAAAACCACCTCTCGGTACGGCGACAACACATTGTGCGCAATAAACGTCTCACTCCCCAACTCGGTGATCGACACGCTCTCCCGACCCGCCAACCTGTGCTCCGGACTCACCACAAACGCCAAATGATCCGTAAATATCACCTCCGCATGGAGACGATCGTCCTGGGGGTCAAACGAAATCACCCCCAACTCCAGCTCTCCATCGATCAGTTGACTCGGAATCTTGCTCGAAAGGCTCCGACGGACTTTCACCTTCACTCGCGGGTAAAGGCGCCGATATTGCACAATATGGTGGAGTAGGTACAGGCTCGTCGATTCGTTCGCGCCAACAATCAACACCCCAGCCGAGTTATCTCTCATCTCCGCCAGCGCCGTGTTCATCTCCAGCGCCAAATGATCAAATCGACGTGCAAAATCGAAAACGATCTTCCCCGCATCGGTCAGCAAAAGTTCCTTCCCCGAGCGATCGATTAACTTCTCACCCAGTTCCTGCTCCAACCGCTGGATCGCCAGCGAAACGGCCGGCTGAGTGCGAAGGATCTTTTCGGCAGCCCGCGAGAAGCTCTTCTCGGTGGCTACGGTCTGGAAAACGCGCAGGGTGTACAGTTCCATCGGAGGCTTCCCATCGTAACCCATTACCAACGCTTATCGCACGTGCGAACGGAATAAATTTGCTAAATTGTGCTACGAATGCAAAAATCGATCATTGACTGAGGTCATTTACCAATGAATCAGCGCATTCATATTTTTGATACCACCCTACGGGACGGGGAGCAGTCTCCGGGCTGTTCGATGACCGTGCCTGAGAAGTTGAAAATGGCCGCCAAGCTCGTCGATCTGGGCGTCGACATCATGGAAGCCGGCTTTCCGATCGCAAGTCACGGCGATTTCGAAGCTGTCGATGCCATTAGCCGGGAGTTCGGCGATCGCGACTTGACCGTTGCGGCCCTGGCCCGATCCACGCGCCCCGATGTCGAACGCGCCGGCGAAGCGCTCAAGCACGCCAAACGCGCGCGCATCCATACTTTCATAGCCACCAGCGACATCCATTTGCAGTACAAGCTTCGCAAGTCGCGCGAACAAGTGCTCGAAGAAGCCGTCAAAGCCGTCGAACTAGCCCGGACCTACACGGACGACGTCGAGTTCTCCGCCGAAGATGCCAGCCGCACCGACCCCGATTACCTGGAACAGGTCTCCCGCGCCGTCGTCGCCGCAGGGGCGTCCACTGTCAACCTTCCGGACACCGTCGGCTTTTCGATTCCCACCGAGTACGCAGCCTTCATCGGCCGGGTCGTGAAGGCGATCGGCGATAAAGCCATCGTCTCGGTGCACTGCCATGATGACCTCGGCCTGGCCGTCGCCAACTCCCTGGCCGCCGTAGAAGCCGGCGCCCGGCAGATCGAATGTACGATCAACGGCATTGGCGAGCGGGCCGGCAATTGCTCGCTCGAAGAGATCGTCATGATCTTCAAGACGCGCCAATCCGTCCTGCCCTACGAAACCCGGATCAACACCGAGCATTTATTCAGCGCCAGCCAGTTACTGACTTCGATGATTACCTTCGGCCCCCAGCCGAATAAGGCGATAGTTGGGGATAACGCCTTCGCCCATGAAGCCGGGATTCACCAGGACGGCTATCTCAAGAATAAGTCAACTTACGAAATCATTGACCCGAAATCCGTCGGCGTGCCCGAGGGCCGCCTCGTCCTCGGCAAACACTCCGGGCGCCACGCCATGGCCTCCCGCTGCCTGGAACTCGGTTTCCTCGACGTTACGAAGGAAGAACTGGACGCCATTTATCAGGGCTTCACGGCCTTGGCCGACCGCGTCAAAGGGGTTCGTAACGACCAAATCATCGCGCTGTGCAAAGAAGCAGTCGCCAAGCGCGCGCCGGTATCGGCCTAAACAAACATGCAACTGAACGTATTGATTCTCCCCGGCGACGGCATCGGGGTCGAGGTAACTCGGGAAGCCGTCCGTGTTCTGGAAACCGTAGCGAATAAGTTCGGTCACACGCTGCGACTTACCGAAGGACTCCTCGGCGGCATCGCCATTCATAAGACGGGCACCCCGTTCCCGGACGAAACCGCGCGCCTCGCCGTCGAAGCCGACGCGACCCTCATGGGCGCGGTCGGCCTCCCGGAGTTTGACAACGCGCCGCCCGAACTGCGGCCGGAAAAGGGTCTCCTCGGCATCCGCAAGGTCCTCGGCGTTTATGCCAACCTCCGCCCCGTGAAAGCCTACCCGGCTCTGATCGAGAGCAGCCCGCTCAAAAACCACCTCGTCGAAGGCACGGACATGATCATCGTCCGCGAACTCAACGGCGGCATCTACTATGGCACCCCCCGCGGCATCGAAGGCTCGGGCGACACTGAACGCGGCACGAACACCATGACCTACACCCGCGCGGAAATCGCGCGGATCACCCGCATGGCCTTCGGTCTGGCGCGCAAACGGCGGAAAAAGCTCGCTAGCGTCGACAAGTCCAACGTGCTCGAAACTTCCCAGCTTTGGCGACGGGTCGTCAATGAAATCGCGCCGGAATTCCCCGACGTCGAACTGGAACACATCCTCGTCGACAACGCCGCTATGCAGCTTGTCCTCAACCCCCGTCGCTTCGACGTCCTCGTCATGGAGAACATGTTCGGCGACATTCTGAGCGACGAAGGTGCCGTGCTCGCCGGCTCGATCGGCATGTTGCCTTCCGCCTCGATCGGCGACCAGCGCCCCTCCGGTGCCTGGGTCGGCCTGTACGAACCAGTCCACGGCTCCGCGCCCGATATCGCCGGCCAGAACAAAGCCAACCCGCTCGGGGCCATCGGCTCGGTCGGTGCCATGTTCGAATATTCGTTTGGTCTGATGAACGAAGCGGCCGCCGTAAATGCGGCCATTGAAGCAGTGCTCGATTCCGGCCGCACCACGGCCGACTTGAAGCCCAAGGGCGTACCCGCCACCACCACCGAAGTAGGAGAAGCTGTAGCCAATGCCATCCAATAAGCCGCGTACCATCATTGAGAAAGTCTGGGATAGCCACATGGTGGCCGAGAAAGACGGTGCCCCGGCCGTGCTCTTTATCGACCTTCATCTCGTCCATGAAGTAACCTCGCCCCAAGCCTTCTCTGGTCTCCGCGCCCGCGGCGTAAAGGTCCGTCGCCCCGACCTCACCTTCGCCACCGTCGACCACTCGACCCCTACGACCCCGCGCCATTTGCCGATCGTTGACCAGATCGCCGCCACCCAGGTCGCGCAACTCGAAACGAACGCCACCGAGTTCGGCATCCCCTACTTCGGCTTTCAAAACATCAACCAAGGCATCGTTCACGTTATCGGACCGGAACAGGGCCTAACCCAACCCGGCATGACCGTGGTCTGCGGCGATAGCCACACCGCCACCCACGGAGCCTTCGGAGCCCTCGCTTTTGGCATCGGCACGAGTGAAGTGGAGATGGTCCTCGCCACCCAGTGCCTACTCCAACGTCCTTCCAAGACGTTTGAAGTCAAGGTGGAAGGGACCCTCAAGCCCGGCGTTTCGGCCAAGGACATCATCCTCGCCCTCTGCGCCAAAATCGGCATTGGCGGCGGTACCGGTTGCGTGTTCGAATTCACCGGTTCAGCCATCCGCGCCCTTTCGATGGAAGAGCGCATGACCGTTTGTAACATGGCTATCGAAGCCGGTGCCCGCGCCGGACTCATTGCCCCGGACGAAAAGACTTACGAGTATGTGAAGGGCCGTAAGTTCGCTCCCCAGGGCGAAGCGTGGGACAAAGCACTCGCGTACTGGAAGACCCTGCCGACCGACGAAGGTGCGACTTACGACTTTACCACCACCATCGACGCCGACACCCTCGAACCGATGATTACTTTCGGAACGAACCCAGGCATGGGCATGGCAATCTCCGCCTCCGTCCCGAACCCGGCCGATTCCACCGATCCGCTCGAACGCGAGTCGCTCCGCAAGGCGCTGCTCTATATGAACCTGGAAGCGGGCCAAGCGATCGCCGGCCAAAAGATCGACGTCGTCTTCATCGGCTCCTGCACCAATTCGCGCCTGACCGATCTCCGCGCGGCGGCCAGCGTCTTGAAGGGGCGCAAGGTAAACGCCAACGTCCGGGTGATGGTTGTCCCCGGCTCGCAGGAGATCAAGCGGCAGGCCGAGGCCGAAGGTCTCGATAAGATCTTCCGGGATTCCGGTGCCGAATGGCGCGAGGCCGGTTGCTCGATGTGCATCGCGATGAACGGCGACCAACTCTCCCCGGGCCAGTACAGCGTCTCCACTTCGAACCGTAATTTCGAAGGCCGGCAGGGCAAGGGCGGCCGGACTTTCCTGGCCAGCCCGCTGACGGCGGCGGCGAGTGCCGTGATGGGCGTGGTAACCGACGTGAGGAGCTTATAAGCATGCAGATCCATTCCACGGTGGCTGTGCTGCCGAACGATAACATCGATACCGACCAGATCATTCCGGCCCGGTTCTTGAAGACGATCTCGAAGGACGGCCTCGGCGACCAGCTTTTTTGCGATTGGCGCTACAACGCCGACGGGTCCCCGAAGGCCGATTTTGTCCTGAACACCCCCGCTGCGAAGGCGTCGCAGATCCTGCTGGCGGGGGACAACTTCGGCTGCGGGTCGAGCCGGGAACACGCCCCGTGGGCGTTGACCCAGTACGGTTTTCAAGCGGTGCTGTCGACGAGCTATGCGGACATTTTTAAGCAAAATTGGCTCAAAAACCGTCTCCTCCCGATCGTTATGCCGAAGGACGTGCATGCCGCGTTGTTCGCCGCGCTAGCCGATAACCCGGCCTTGCAGGTGACGGTCGACCTGCCGACCCAGACCTTGAGTTGGCCGGGTGGACCGTCGATGTCATTCCCGATCGACGCCTTTGCCAAGGATTGTTTGCTCGAAGGCGTAGACGAAATTGGTTATGTGTTGAAGCAGGACGCGGCTATTGCAGCCTTTGAAGCGCTGCGGCCCATATCTTTGAATACATTAGCCTGAGAATTTCCGCTCTGGGAGCCACTCTTTGTTTGTGAGGCGGCGCAGGATGCGTTCGTTCCACGACTCCCATTCCATTCTGTGTTTTTCACAAAGGCCCGGCTCCCTCGCCGGGCCTTGTTTAATTCTCACGACCTATCGGAAA
>JBKJLJ010000668.1:0-3773 GCA_046597015.1 Bryobacteraceae bacterium | reverse complement strand
TTAAGCGGCCGAGCTTCCAGCGGAACCAGTTTGGCGGGACGTTTGCGGGGCCGATTTGGAAGGCGAAGAAGCTGTTTTTCTTTACGGCCTACGAAGGGCGCCGGGAGGGGAATCCGGGTACGAACATCTCGAACGTCCCGACGGCGCTGCAGCGGGTAGGGGATTTTTCGGAGACGAGGAACGCCGCGGGAGCCGTGTCGCCAATTTTTGATCCGTTCTCGACGGTGCCGAACCCGGCCGGGGCGGGGTTTGTGCGGACGCCGTTTCCGGGGAACCGGATTCCGTCGAACCTGTTCGATCCGGTGGCGCTGAAGGTGATGCAACTATTTCCGCAGGCGAACACAACGGGGGACGCGTTTACGAATGCGCGGAACTTTGTGGCGGCGGGCAAGACGGTGACGACGAATGACCGATTCGACCTGCGGGTGGATTGGGCGCGGAATGAGAAAATGAGCGTGTTCGGGCGCATGACGAAAGCTTGGCAGGAGAACGTAGCGCCGCAGTTTTTTGGCAACGGAGCGGACACGAATTTTTCGGATGTGAATCCCCGGCATCAGGTGGTGCTTGGGGTGACGTTGACGCCAACGCCGACGTGGGTGATCAACGTCCTGGTTGGTTCTGGCCGGTGGCGGGAGAATCAGGTATCGCCTTCGCAAGGGAAGAACGGGACGGCGCTAGGCTTTTCGACGGCGACGGTGGGCCAGTGGCAGGCGCAGACGTATCCGGGCTTTTCGTTCCAGAATTACGCGAGTTTGAACAATCGGCGATTCTTGAACGTCCCGCGAGAAACCCACAATTTGCAGGCGAATTTGACGAAGGAGTTGGGATCGCACAGTTTGAAGTTTGGTTGGATTACCGAGCTTGCTAGGTTGAACAACACGGACTTCAATACGCCGGCGTTTGGCTTTTCGAGGGGACTGACGTCGGGTCCGGTGGCGGCGCAGACGTCGACGACGTCGGGGGATGCGTTGGCTTCGTTCTTACTGGGAACGGGCGACAATGGTGCCGGGCCGATTGGGGCCGCGACGGCGGTAACGGCGATGTATCACGGTGCTTACTTTCAGGATTCTTGGCGGGCGACTCGGCGGCTGACGCTGCATTTGGGTTTGCGGTATGAGTTGCAGCAGGCGCGGACGGAACGTTACAACCGCCAGAACAATTTTGACTTCAATGCGGTGAGTCCGTTGGCGCAGCCGACGGGGCTCCCGTTGAAGGGCGGTTTGGTGTTCAACGATACTAATAATCGGGGAGCCTGGCAGACGGACAAGTTGAACTTGGCACCGCGCTTTGGGATGGCGTACAAGATCACGGATAAGCTCGTATTCCGGGGTGGTTATGGAATTTTCTACCCGCAGACGGGTGGCGGTACACGCGACGGGTTCGCGACGACAACGACGTGGGTTTCAACGATTGGTGGCGATGGAATTAATCCGAATCGGGGGGCACCATTGTCCAACCCGTTTCCGCAAGGACTGTCGCAGCCGATTGGCTCGACGCGGGGATTGTTGACGCAGACCGGCGATGCGGTGAACGCGCTTTCGGCGCATCATCCGTTGAGCTATGTGCAGAACTTCTCGGTGGACTTCCAGTACGAGATCAGCAAGGGGATGGTGCTGGAGATGGGCTATACGGGCTCACAGGGTCGGAAGTTGTTGTTTGGCACCGGCCAGCAGGCGAACCAACTCGACCCGAAATTTTTTGGCTTAGGCGCGGCGCTGGATGCTCCGGTGTCGAATCCGTTTTTCGGGTTGATTCCGACGGGCGTGCTGTCCGGGCGGACGGTGCCGCAACAGCGGTTACTGCGTCCGCATCCGCAATTTACGGCGGTGAATTTGTCGGGCGATACGGCGGGCGCGAGTTCGTCGTTTAATGCTTTGGTGATTCGTTATAACTGGCAGTTGGCGAGCGGGTTGAATTTGCTGACGACGTATCAGTGGTCGAAGGCGATCGACAATGCGAGCGAGTGGCAGGGTTGGGAAGTGGGCGATACGACGCGGAACTACTACGACTTGAGCGTCGCCCGGTCGATTAGCGCGCATGACTTGCCGCAGAGTTTTGTCAACGCGGTGGTGTATGAGTTGCCGGTGGGCAAGGGCCGGAAGTTTGCGGCAGACATGCATCCGGTGGCGAACGCGGTGCTCGGTGGATAGCAGATCTCTTCGATTGTGCGGTTGGGGAGTGGCTTACCGTTGGGGTTTACGGCGCCGAATCAGTTGGGCAATTACGGCGTGCAGGTACAGCGGCCGAACGTGGCGGATTTGAAAACGGCATCGGTGGATAGTCCAGTGCCAGACCGTTGGTTCAACACGGCGGCGTTTACGCAACCGGCGAATTTTACGATGGGTAATGCGCCGCGATGGATTCCGAATATTCGATTTGGACCGACGAACCATGCCGACCTGGCGATTCTGAAGAACTTCCGCTTTTTCGAACGGTTCCGGGCGCAGTTCCGGATGGAGATGTTCAACTTTACGAACACTCCGCAGTTTGGCCGGGCGAATACGACGGTGGGCGACGGGAATTTCGGCCGGGTATCGGGGACGGCGAACATCGGAGCGCGAAACATTCAAGCGGGGTTGCGGATTCAGTTCTAACCGTTACTCCTCTGGATCTGCCGATTCGGAGGCGGGAGGAGGCGGGGGCGTTTGCGCCGCCGCTTCCTTCTCCGCGGCCTCTTTTGCTTTTCTGGCGGCGACCTTTTGCGCTGCGATCGCTTTCAAAGACCCCGTTTTAGGCGGCTCTTTTGCTAACTGTTCGAGGTACTTGTCGTACGCGGCCTGGGTTTCAGGACTAAGTGACGTGTCCCGCTTTTCGCCCTCGGGGAACTTACGCCAAAGATCGTTGAGTAACTCTACTCTTGGGGCTGCCTGATGGAGCCCCCATATCTTTCTGCCCTCGCTCTCAAAGTCACCGAAGATGATGCCACTTTCGTAGCTCTCCAGAGTCGACTCTTTCTGGTGGGTTAACGGCCCGCCGGTGCCGCCTTTTCGGTCTCCGATGTACTGCCAGGATTCTCTAAACAGCGCTTGCGTGGGAGCTGTCTCGGTTCCGCGCCAATGGAAGATCAACGTTCCCCTGCCCCATTCGACGCTGGACTCTCCGGGGCACTTGGCAAACTCTGGAAAGAGAGCCCGCGTCCTCAGCGGTACCGCCCACGCGGATTCCGGGGCGGGAAGAGAAGATCGCTTCGTAAAAGACATCGGCTCCATCGAACACCAAAGTTCCGCCGAAGCATTGGAACGTTTCCCGAATCATCTTCGACATGTACTTGGTTGCCGTCATCTTGTCGTACTTGGCCATGGAGTCGTTAGTCGGATGCATGGCCTCCGGGGTTTTCACCCAACTGTCCCAGCCCTCAATGAGGCCGCTCGGGCGCCAAGGCTTCACCCCATCGGGGTGAGCGACCCGTCCAAAGGTCTTGTAGAAAGACTCGAACCCGGCTTGCCCTCGGGCTCGGAAAGTTGATCAAGGTTTCGCTTTAGCGATTACCCCACTCGCTTCCGCCTGCGCCACTAACCGCGCCGCATCCTCCGCCAATAAGTAACGCGCCTTCACCGCCCGCGCCGCCGCCGCCTTTACCCTTTCTACATACTTCTCCTGCGTCCCATAACGCTCTTCGATAGAAAGCCTCGGGTCCCCACTCGCCAACCGCTCTTCCTTCGTCCGGGCAAACGGAATGTAGCCCCCACTCAGCCCGCACCACTGTCCCTTTTGAAACCCCTGCCGGGTCACATTCCAACCCGTATACGTCCCCAGCGGTACCTCGAACAGCA
>JBKJLJ010000612.1:0-2600 GCA_046597015.1 Bryobacteraceae bacterium | reverse complement strand
TTTCGGCCTAAACCCCATTTGGTTTAACCTCTCCAGTCTGTTCATTCACTTCGGCAACTGCTCGCTCGTCGTTTTGCTGGGGTTCTGGCGGCCTTTCGGATTTCAGCTCTCCGTCCCGGCCGCCTGCATCTTCGCATTTTTGCAACGCCCCCACGAAGCCGTCATCTGGTACGCCGCCCTCCCCGAACTCCTCGTCTTCACGTTCACGATAGCCGCCCTGGTCGCCTGGATTCTTCACTGCAACACCGGGAAGGTTCACTGGTTCGTTCTCTCGATGGCCAGCTTCCTCCTCGCTTTGCTGTCGAAGGAATCAGCCGTCGTCTTCGTGCCTCTGGCCGTGATGGTCGCCGGCTGGGAACGAAAGTTGTGGTGGCGGCTCCTTCCCGCCGCCGCGGTCGCCCTTCTCTACTTCCTCGCCATCCACAGCAGCCACCAAACGCATCTCCACTTCAATGACGGCACGTTTTCCTTAACGGCGCCGTTTTGGAATACCGAGATCAGAACAATGGGCCGGCTCCTCGGCTTCTGGGGAAGCGTCGCCCTGCTCGTCCTCGCTGCTTGGCAGCGTAGCTGGCAATTAATCGGGCTCTGTGTCCTGTGGATGGTGATCACATTACTACCCTATAGCTTCCTTACCTATCAGCCTACCGCCCCCAGCCGGCATGTCTACATGGCAGCCGTCGGTAAAGCGTTCCTTCTCAGCCTGGCCTGGTTAACCTTACGGGAACGCTTCCGCCAGCGAAAGGAGATTGCCATCGCCATCGCCGTCATCTGCATCCTCCAGCAGGTCTCTTATGTCTGGACCTACAAGTATGGTCAGTTCGTCGAACGCGCCAGCGCAACTGAGCGGCTCGCCTCCGCCACCCAAGACTACTCCGGCCCGGTCCAGGTCCAGTGCTTCCCCTATCCCCTCGCGATCGCGGAACTAACCCTCTCCGTCCGCACCCAGAATCGAGCTTGGCTGGTCAATCACGATGAGCCCACCCTACCCCGCATCGTTGATTACTGCCCCTCTAAGGAGTAGCCCGCTTGTAAGCGCTCTCCAAGTACCGCTTCGACTCCTTCCCCGCGTCCGACTCCGGTGCCCCCTTCACCGCCTCCGCATACGCCGCCCGCGCCTGACTCCGTTTCCCCATCACATCGTACGTTTGCCCCATCCGCATCCAAGCGTTCATCCCCGTGTTCACGTCCACCTCCCCCACCGCCGCCGTCACCTTCGCCAAATTCTCCAGCGCCCCCGCATAGTCCCGATACCAAAACAGCAGGTTCCCCCGCGCATACTGCATCTTCCCCGCCGGCAAATTCTTCAACCCCGGCGCCCCCTGACGCTTCAGTTCGTCCATCCGCCCCAGCACCGCCAACGCCTCGTCCTTGTTCCCCAAATCCCCATACATCTGCACCAGTTCCAACCGATACAGGTAGTTCCGCGGAAACAACCGAACTAACTCCAACAACAACGGCACCGCCTTCTCCGCATGCCGATCCCGCCGGTAAGCCACCGCCAACGCGATCATCGCGTCCACCTTGTTCTTATCGCCCTTCGCCGCCACTAACTCCACCATCCGCAACCCGCCCTCCCGATCCCCCCGAAACCCAATCAAAAAACCCAACAACTTCCAGGTAAACGGCAAACTCCCCACAATGTAGTCGTGCACCCCCTGCACCAAAAACGCATCAATCCGGCTCGGATCCGCCTGCGTCACCTGCATCTGCAACTTCCGCGACGCCGTAAACTCCTTGAGCGACTCCCGCCACAGCTTCCGGATCAAAAAGTTGTAATTCGCCCGCAAACCATGCGCCACGCCCAAAAAATACAGCGCGTCCAAATCCTTCGGATTCGTCGCCAACCGCGCCTCGCTCAACGCAATCGCCCGATCAATCGAGGCATCAAACCGCTGTTGCTCCGCCGGCGTCGCAACAATTTTGCCCCGCTGCAAAAACGGATTGTTCCCCGTCACCAGCTCACTCTCCAGCGCCCCGGCCCGATCCATCTCCCGATACAGAATCGCCTGCGCTAAGTGGTTATACCCCGCCGGCTCACCGGGTCGCTCGGCGATCTCTTTCTCGAAAATCGCAATCGCCGGCTCATATTCCAAATTGTAAAAGTGGTCAAACCCCTTGCTCACCGACTGCGCCGCCAACGCCGCCGGAATCAAAATCGCCAGCCAAAGTAAGTTCATAGTTGCTGTAAAGCCCACCGGGCATGTTCTTGGACCACTATATCGCCCCCCGCCGCCAACCGTTCCAGCGGCTCCCGAAATCGCTCCAAGTGCGCATTCCCCATCGCAATACACACGTTCCGCAAAAAGCCCTGATACCGCGTTCGCTCCACCGGCGTCCCCGCAAACATCGCCGAAAACTCCTCCCTGCTCAACCCAGCCAGCCTCTCCAGCGGCGGGTCCACCATCCCCCCGTCTTTTTCAACCGTCGCCGCCCGCCCATTCCACGGGCAAACATCCTGGCAAATGTCACACCCAAATACCTGCCGCCCCATCGCCCCTCGCAACTCCTCCGGCACCGTCCCCTTCAACTCAATATTCAAGTAAGCAATACAAAGTCGAGCGTCCAACTCCCCCCCATCCAGCGCCGCCGTCGGGCAA
>JBKJLJ010000570.1:0-2810 GCA_046597015.1 Bryobacteraceae bacterium | reverse complement strand
AAACAGCACGCTGTTCTCAGGGGGAACTCCCGTGTCTTCGTTCGTGTGGAAAAGAAACGTCGGCGGCGTGTCCTTCGTCACCTGCTTTTCGTTCGAAAGCAGTTCGGCCAGTCGAGGGTCCGGCGTCTCACCCAACAAGTTCTTACGCGATCCCTTGTGCACAAACTCCTCCTGCGTAAATGTCATAACCGGATAGGCGAGAATCGCAAAATCCGGGCGGGAACCCATCCGCTCAATCGGGTCGGCGTCAGTGGCCTTACCCGCATCAAAATGCGTGGCGGCAGTGGCGGCCAAATGGCCGCCCGCGGAGAATCCCCAGACGCCGATCCGCTTGCCGTCGACCTTCCATTCGGTGGCCTTCGCGCGCACTGTGCGGATGGCCCGCTGGACGTCCTGCAACATCACCGGATGCCGGTACTTCGGGCCCAAGCGGTACTTCAAAACAAAGGCGCTGATCCCCTGGGAGTTCAGCCACTGGGCAATCTGCTTGCCTTCGTGGTCCATGGCCAGGGCACCATAGCCGCCGCCGGGGCAAACGACGACCGATTGGCCGTTCGGATTCTTCGCTAACCAGGGTGTGAGAGACGGCTGATCCTTCTCGGTGTCGCCCAAGGCCCCCGGGGCCCCCTGCGGCCATAGGAGTTGAGCGGGCGGGTCCGGAATGGCCCGTTGGGCGCAGAGGAGTCCGAACGAGAGGGAGAATAGCAGGAAACGAGTAAAGAGCACTGTTTCTGTAATCTATCACTGCTTCGGCGTTAGCCGCCCTCTTTACTTCAGTGGCTGGGCGTTGCCAGCATCGCTAACGGGCGAAGTGAGATATCCTCACGCTATGATTCGTTTGGCATTCCTCCTGATTTTTGTTGCTGGGTTTGGATGGGCGGAGAATTGGCCGCAATGGCGGGGGCCTTCGCGGGACGGCTCTTCGGCGGAGAAGGGGTTGCCGACGAAATGGTCGACTGAGGAGGGGGTGGCGTGGAAGTTGGCTCTGCCGGGGCGGAGTGGGGCGACTCCGATCATCTGGAACGACCACGTTTTTTTGAACGTCGCGGATGGTGACGATTTACAGCTTTGGGACGTAGATCGGGCGACGGGAAAGCTGCGTTGGAAGCAGAAGCTGGCCGGTGGGAACTACAAGATCAACAAGCAGAATATGTCTTCGCCTTCGCCGGTGACGGACGGAAAAACTGTTTTTGTAATGACCGGGGTGGGGATTTTCAAGGCGTTTGATTTTACCGGGAAGGAGCTTTGGACCCGGGACATTCAAAAAGAGTATGGGAAATTCGGGTTGAACTGGGGCTATGCGTCTTCACCGTTGCTGTGGGGCGGATCGCTCTACGTGCAGGTGCTGCACGGGATGAAGACGGACGATCCCTCGTATTTATTGCGGATCGACCCGAAGTCGGGGAAGACGCTCGTGCGTTCGGAGCGGGCGACAGATGCGGTGGTGGAGTCGCCGGATTCCTACACGACGCCGCAAATTTGGAAGGACGGCAAGCAGGAGGAGTTGATCATCACGGGTGGCGACGTGGTGACGGGCCACGATCCGAGTAGCTTGAAGGAGCTTTGGCGGGCGAATGTGTTGAACCCGGGGAACAACCCGATGAACCGCATTATCGCTGCGGCGGTGGTGAAGGACGGGCTGATTTATTGTCCCACGCGGGTGAAGCCGTGGACGGCGTTGCGGCCGGGGGGGCGAGGCGACGTTACGGCGACGCACGTGGTGTGGCAAAACCCGAACGGGCCGGATGTTCCTTCGCCGGTGACGGATGGGAAATATCTGTTTGTGACGAACGATCGAGGGATTTTGTGGTGCCTGGATGCCAAGACGGGGAAAGAGATTTGGGGCGGGCAGCGGATTAAGGCGGCGATCTATTCGGCGAGCCCGGTGCTGGCCGATGGCAAGTTGTACGTGACGAGCGAGGATGGCTTGGTGACGGTCGTGAAGGCGGGTCCGCAGTTTGAAGTGCTGGCGGAGAACGATATGAAGGAGTACACGCTGTCGTCACCGGCGATTTCGGACGGGCAGATTTTTATCCGCACGGCTGGGGCGCTGTACGCGATCGGCGCGCGGCGATAATTAGCCTTTGGGCTTGAAATAAAAGACCATGGCGGCTCCGCCGGCGGTGATCAGGTAGCCGAGGAAGAGCATGGGGTTTACCTTGCCTTCCGGAGGGTGCAGGTACATCGTAAAGAGCACGTTGACGAGCGGCGCGCCGCCGAAGACGATGGGCATGACGTAGTTGGGTACGCCGCCGTTTTTGAACGCGAAGATGATACAGATAGCCCCGATGGCTCCGAGAGAGCCGCTGAGGAAGGCGTTGGTTACGCCGCCGCGGTCGAAATCTCCCAAGCCCGCGTTGTTCGAAAGCTGGAGAACCGGCATGAGTACGGCGAAGAAGAAGTAAGCTCCACCGACGCACAAAAGGGCCTTCATTGGATCGCCTAGCTTGGCTTGGCCAGCGTGCAAAAAGGGGCCGTAAACGCCCCAAGCGAACATGGCACCGAGCGCGAAGAGCAACCAGAGCATATTGCTTTTCTTCTCCTTCGATGCCATGGCCCGTTAGAACTGCAGACGAAGGGCGAACTGAATTTGCCGCGACGCCGTGACGGTGGACCGGATGCGTCCGAACGCGCCGATGGGGCCGGTGGTGGTGGAAATGGAGAGCAGGTTCGGAATGCCTAGATTGGCGTGGTTAAACAGGTTGAAGGATTCGGCGCGGAATTGCAGGCGGGCGTTTTCGTTCCAGCCCCGGAGAGGGAAGGACTTGAGGGCCGCGAGGTCAAAGCTCTTCAAACCCGGGCCGATAAAG
>JBKJLJ010000435.1:0-6165 GCA_046597015.1 Bryobacteraceae bacterium | reverse complement strand
CCTGGCGGTTCGCCGGGGAGGAAAGGTCGTCATGGCGGCCGATGGTCAAGTGACCATGGGTTCAGAGGTGCTTAAGGGGAACGCCAAAAAGCTCCGCACGCTCTATAACGGCAAGATTATGGCTGGCTTTGCGGGCTCAACAGCTGACGCGTTCTCGCTGTTTGCCCGCTTTGAAACCAAGCTGGAACAACACAACGGTAAGCTGGACCGCGCCGTGGTAGAACTGGCCAAAGACTGGCGGACCGACAAGGTTCTGCGGCATTTGGAAGCGCTGCTGCTAGTGGCGGATAACGAGAAGATCTATCTGCTTGGCGGCAACGGCGATGTCATCGAACCGGACGATAACGTAATGGCGATCGGCTCCGGCGGATCGTTTGCCCGTTGTTCGGCCGTGGCGCTGATGGAAAACACCGAGCTGTCGGCCCGGCAGATTGTCGAAAAGGCGATGAAGATCGCTGGCGATATCTGCATCTATACGAACCACAACTGCGTGTTCGAGGAGCTGGGCTAATGGTGATCTACCTACCCCAACACGGCGCGCATGCCGATGGCGAAGCCCCCCTGCTCGATGAATTGACACCGCGCGAAATCGTGCGGGAATTGGACAAATACGTCATCGGCCAAGCCGACGCCAAAAAGGCCGTCGCGATTGCCCTGCGAAATCGGGTGCGCCGCCAGAAGCTGGATCCGGACATGGCCGAAGACGTCATGCCGAAAAATATTCTGATGATCGGCTCGACCGGCGTCGGCAAGACGGAGATCGCTCGACGCTTGGCCAAACTGGCCAATTCGCCCTTCTTGAAGGTGGAAGCGAGCAAGTTCACTGAAGTAGGCTACGTCGGCCGCGACGTCGAATCGATGATTCGGGACCTCGTCGAGATCGCCATTGATATGGTGCGAGAAGAACGGCTCGACGACGTCGCCGACCGGGCCGAACGCTTTGCTGAAGACCGCTTGTTGCCCCTACTCATGCCTCCGCAAGCCGAGGCGGTAGAGAACGAGACGGATGAAAAAGCGCGAGAAAAACTGCGCGAGAAGTTCCGCACCGGCAAGCTGGACGACAAGATGGTCGAGATCGACGTCAAAGACCGAGCGCCAATGATGGACTTCGGAGGACCCGGTCCCGACGACATGGACGTCAGCCTCAAGGAGTTTTTGCCGACGTTATTTGGCAGCCGAACCAAAAAGCGGAAGATGCGCGTCAGTGAAGCGTTTGATTATCTGGTCGAAGAAGAAGAGCTGAAGCTGATCGATATGGATCAGGTGCAGCGGGTGGCGATTGAGCGGGTCGAGCGCAATGGCATGATTTTCCTCGATGAAATCGATAAGATCGCCGGACGCGAAGGCGGCCAGGGGCCGGACGTCAGCCGTGAAGGCGTCCAGCGCGACATTTTGCCGATTGTCGAAGGCACTACGGTCAACACCCGTTACGGCTTCGTCCGCACCGACCACATCCTTTTTATTGCGGCCGGTGCGTTTCACGTCTCCAAGCCAAGCGATCTGATCCCCGAACTGCAAGGCCGTTTTCCGATTCGCGTCGAATTGAAATCGCTCACCGAGCAGGATTTCATTCGGATCTTAAAAGAGCCGAAAAACGCGCTGATCAAGCAGAGCCAAGCTCTTCTTGACACCGAAGGGATCAAGCTCAGCTTCACCGAAGATGCGCTTGTGGAACTGGCCAGATTCGCCGCGCAAGTAAACGCCCAGGCGGAAAACATCGGGGCCCGGCGGCTGCATACGATTCTCGAAAAGGTCCTCGAGGAGATCAGCTTTGAAGGTCCGGACCTGAAAAAGAAGACGGTGAAGATCGACGCCGAGTACGTGCGCAAGCAACTCGCCGACATCGTGAAAGACCAGGATCTAACCCGGTATATTTTGTAATGCGTTCCGCTTGGGTTCTGCTAGGGTTTTTAGGGATGGTGGGTTGCGGCTATGTCGGCGAGCCGATGCCACCGGCTTTAAACATTCCAATGCGGATCATCGACTTGAAGGCCGAACAGGTGGGCGCTCGGATCAAGCTACGGTTTACGATTCCGGACTTGACGACCGAGAAGTTGCCGGTTAAGCAGGTAACGGTGGAGCTACGAGGCGGGGATGTGTCGATCCCCGTGGCAGCGCGGGAGCCGGGCTTGGTGGAGGCCGAAGGGCCCGTGGTGGCCGAGTGGCAGGGCCGCGAAGTCGCCTTCATGGTGAGGCTGCAGAACGCCAAGGGCCGCTACTCCGAATGGTCCAACGTCGTGTTGCGGCAAGTCGTTCCCGCCGTGGCGATCCCGGCCGGATTCGCCGCGCTGCCGGCCGAGGGCGGAATAGCGTTAAGCTGGACCGGACCGGGAGATGGCTGGTCGATCTTCCGGGATGGGCTGCCGCTGGCTGCAGTGGACAGGGCCGGGTTCCTCGACGCCAGTGCAGAGGTCGGCAAGAGCTACCGCTATCAGGTTGAAGCATGGGCCAAGGCGGGAGCGCAACGCGCCGCCAGCGAGCGAACAACCGAGGTCGCGCTAACTAACACCGATACGTTCCCGCCGATGGCCCCGAAGGCGCTCAGCGTAATCGCCAGCACGAATACCATCGAACTGTCCTGGGAACGCTGTTTGGAAGCCGACTTTAAGCACTATCGCGTCTGGCGCGACGGGCAAGTATTAGCCGCAATGGTCGACGTGCCAGCCTACACCGACCGCACCGCCGAGAGCGGGAAAAAGTATATTTACGCTGTTTCAGCCGTGGACCTGCGCGGCAATGAAAGTTCGAAATCACAATCTGTGGAGATCACAACGCCGTGACCAAGTTTGTTCGTTTCAGTTTGGATAAGTCGACGCCCCCGACAGCATCGGACAGCCACCCGGGAGTTCGCTACGGCGTGCTCGAAGGGGAGACGATCTCCGAGGTGCCCTCGCTTTTTGAGTTCGACCGGGGGACCACCCACGGATTGAGTTCCGTGAGACTCCTGCCCCCGGTATCCCCCTCCAAGATTGTGTGCGTGGGGCGTAATTACGCCGACCATGCCAAGGAACTCGGCAACGCCGTACCGACCGAGCCCCTGATTTTCCTCAAGCCGCCCAGTTCGTTGATTGCGCATGGAGACAAGATCGTCTATCCGGCGCTGTCGAGTCTGGTGAGCTACGAAGCGGAATTGGGCGTCATCATCGGCCGTCGGGCGCGTAACGTCCGGAAGCAGGATTGGGCCGCCTATGTCGGCGGCTACACCTGCGTTAACGACGTGACCGCCCGGGACCTGCAGAAAAAAGATGGCCAATGGACGCGTGGCAAGGGCTTTGACACTTTTTGCCCCGTCGGACAGTGGGCGGTTCCAGCCGACGAAGTCAGTTTGCATAGCCTCCGCGTGCAGGCTTTCCTGGACGGCGAGAAGAAACAGGACGGCCCCGTTACAGATATGATTTTCGACCTGGGTGATATACTTGCCTATGTCAGTCAGTTTATGACACTTGAGCCGGGCGACCTCATCGCCACAGGCACCCCACCTGGCGTAGGCGCCATGGGACCGGGTTCTTCGGTCCGCATCGTGATCGACGGCGTCGGCGCCCTCGAAAACCCAATTACCTCGGAAGTATAAAAATCACCATGAAAATTTTTCTGGATACCGCCAACCTGGACGAGATTAGGAAAGGTGCCGACTGGGGCATCGTGGACGGCGTAACGACGAACCCTTCGCTGATCGCGAAGGAAGGCAAGCCGATCGAAGAGCAGGTCAAGGCTATCTGCGACATCATCGACGGTGACATCTCCGCCGAAGTGGTGGCGATTGAATCGGCCGCCATGATTGCAGAAGGCCTGAAGCTGGCGAAGATCCACAAGAACATTGTGGTGAAACTGCCGTTGATTCGGGAAGGCATCAAAGCCTGCAAAGCGCTGTCGAGCGAAGGCATTCGCACGAACGTGACGCTTTGTTTCTCGGCTCCACAAGCGATTCTGGCCGCGAAGGCGGGAGCGTATCTAGTCAGCCCGTTTGTGGGCCGCCTGGACGACATCGGCCACGTCGGCATGGACCTGATTGAACAAATCATTGCTGTTTATTCGAACTACGATTTCAAAACGCAAGTGTTGGCGGCCAGCATTCGGACCCCGATCCACTTTCTCGACGCGGCGCTCGCCGGGGCGGACGTAGCCACGATTCCATTCAAGACTCTGGACATGCTATTCAACCACCCGTTAACCGATCGCGGCCTCGAGCAGTTCTTGAAGGATCACGCAAAATCGTTGGCACAGTAGCTATTGGTTATGCTTTTTTCCTGGCTACCGCGACTGGCGCAGACCTCATTGCTTGTGCCGGCCGCGGTGGGCATAGCGGCGTTCGGGGCTGGCGCTTGGGTACTGGTTGGAGCGATTCGAGCCCGGCGTAACCCCAACGAGTTGGAGCGCCGTCGCCGGATTCGGATCCACGTGGTGGGCCGCATGGGCGAAGCCACCGTGGAACAAGCAGACGAGAACACCCTGCACTACTCGTATCAAATCGCCGGCGTGAGCTACTCCACTTCCCAGGATATCGGGCAGTTGGAGGCCCACCTTCCGGCCCAAGCTCATCTACTGATTGGCAATGCGCTAATCAAATATCATCCGCAGAACCCAGCAAATTCAATCTTAATCTGCGAGCATTGGTCCGGGTTGCTGGCCGGACGACATCCCATTCAACGAGGAGAAGCAAATAAATGAAGCAGTTTTTGGTGATTGCCATGGCGGCGATGATGCTGACCGTGGGCGCGGAGAATATGGAAGCGGCGGTTTCGAAAACCGCCCCGGCCACGGTGATTCATGTCGTGACCGTGAAGTGGAAGGCAGGCACCAAGCCGGAACAGATCAAGGCTGCTTTGGACGGCGTCCAGGCTCTGCCCGCTAAGTACAAGGGCATTGTGCGGGTGTGGACCGAGTCGATCAAGGTTCAGGGTGGCAAGGCCAACGCCTTCGTGATGGAGTTCAAGGACGAAGCAGCCCTGAAGGCCTACACCGACAGCCCCGCGCAGCTGGAATGGTACAAGACTTACCTCGACATCCGCGAGGAAAGCACGACCTTCGATATCACCAACAAGTAGTCGCCGTCAGGGGCCGTCTAACAGCAGGCAGACGGCCCTTTTGTATTGGCCTTAGGCTGGCACCCACAGCGACTTTTGCCGTTGACCGCACCTGCATGCCGACGTTGATGGTCGGGGCCCCTTCCTCAAGTTCTACCGGTTTTACCGGTCTAACCTACACACCCTGGACATTATTCAGAATTCGATGAGGGTGTGTGTAGATATTACATCGCTCTTTGCGCAGGAAGCCGATTAGAGTGATGTTCTGGCGCCTCGCGAGCTCGACCGCCATAGTTGAAGGGGCCCCTATGGAGGCGACAAAAGTAGCCCTCGCGGCTGCACATTTTTGCAACAATTCGTAACCTGCCCGGCCACTCAGGAGCACTAAGTGTCCAGATAACGGCAGCGCGTCATCCTGCAGCCGGCGGCCGATCAGCTTGTCCAGCGCATTGTGCCGGCCAATGTCCTCGCGCAGCGCCAGAAGTTCGCCCGCGATCGAGAAAAGAGCGGCAGCATGAAGGGCGCCGGTCTGCTGAAAAGCGGGTTGCGCGGCCGCCAGCCTCGCGGGCAATTCGTAGACCAAATCGATGGGCATCGTCGCGTCGACGGCCGATGGCACCTCCACCTCAGCCGGTAACTCTTCCCGACCGCAAAGTCCACACGCCGATGTCCGGATCAAGTGCCGGCGACTCGCTCCGGCCGGCTCAACACCTGGCTGCAGCGAAACGAGCACGGAACCAGGTTGGGCATGGATCGCCGCGATGTCAGCAGCCATTGTCAGCCAGCCCTCCGCGTAAAGAAGGCCGCAAGCCAAATCGATCTCGTCGCCCGGAGTACAAAGCGTAAGGCCAAGCGTCGCAATCTCCCGGCGATCCTTAAACGAGTACTCCACCCGAACTTCCAGCGTCTCTTCGACCCCCAGCGAGTCGGTGGCCGCATGCGAGCGACCACCGTCCCACCGCACAACCGGAACCTGCTTAATCGGCACGGGCCTACCGTAGACTTTGGAGCAGGCCAATAGCGGCCTTGATGTCGTCGACGTGGGCCAGTTTGGCTTGATGACGATCGTTCATATCCTGCTCGAGAGAGACTTCGCGTTCAATCGTCAGCGCCCCCTTGTACCCAATTGCTTTCAGCGTAT
>JBKJLJ010000387.1:0-2632 GCA_046597015.1 Bryobacteraceae bacterium | reverse complement strand
TCCCTCTCAATGGCCACTTACCGGCCTCTGCTCGATGAGCCGCTGTTAATCGTCAGGATGTATCGGTTAGTGATTTTCATTCGCATTCCCGTCGCCCCGCCACCCGATCTCGCGGATGTCCGACATCTCAGCAGGTATCGCAGGTGACGCGTTGCCCTGTTTTCCAGTTCCCGTGTGGCCCTCAAACATCAGCACGGTGTGCGGATAAGGCATGTCAATTTTCGCTTCATCCAGAGACAGCTTGATCCCGGTCGCCACTCGATCACGCACCGCCAGCACGTTTGCCTGATCGGCCTTGGCCCAAAAATAGATCGTTAGGTTAACGCTCGAGGCGCCTAATTCTGTAACGTATACAACCGGCTTTGGCTCGGACAGCACACCCTCCGATCGCACTAGCACGCTTTGAATAACGGTGCGTGCTTGTTCGATGGAATCGGAATAGCCAATTCCGACTGAGAAACGTATGCGACGATGGGGATATGCTGTGCGGACGAGTATAGGACTGACGTATACGTCGCCGTTAGGCAAAATCACACGCTCACCGTCGTAGGTTAGGATGCGCGTCGAACGTGTGTTGATTTCCTCAACCGTTCCTTCGAAATCATGCACTCGAATCTGGTCACCCACTACGAATGGCTGCCGCCACAAGATTAGAATGCCCGCGAAGAAATTCTGCAGAACGTCCTTAAACGCGAAACCGATCGCCACTGACGTTATCCCCAGGCCGGTTACCAGATCGCCGGGCTTGAACGCGGGGAAGACAACGACCGCGGCAACAAAAAGCCCCAGAACCATGATGGCGCTGGAGACCAGGCGGCCCAAAATCGTCGCTACATTCTCGGGGAATCTCGTCCGTGCTCCCGCCTCAATGAAGACCCGGCGGGTCGCCTTTGCTCCAAGGACAAAGAGCAAAAACAGGATGACTCCCATCACGATGTACGGAACTTGATAAATGAACGACGCAAAGAGACTCTGAATTGCAGCCCATAGGGCGTCCGTACTTAACGCTGACGGCGTTTGCGCCTGGAAAAGAATCAGAAGAATCATAAGTTCTGCAGACTGCTTTCGGCAGCGGCTAACCCATGGCTTGGTTAATTTATTGCGCTCGTTGCTCTGCAGTCCGAGCGACGTTAGTTTAGCACGGATGGATCCGTAGTTCGTGTGAAGAATGCTTTGAATTCCCAGACCCTCCGCGATCTGGACGAACATCGGCGTGTTAGGAAGCTATCCATCTCCTGCCGCACTGGAGGGCCGACCTGTGCGGCATCGGAGAACAACGCCTCGACTCGCACCGCATTCGGGTCGAGGCCGTTCAGGAAAACCGGGACCACAATCACGTGGCGCTCACCGCCGGTCTCGACCGTTAACTCGCTGAAGCGCAGCGCAAACCAGTTCCTTTCCACGGCCCGCTGCCAATCGACGAACTTGCTGCCGGCCGCACTGCTGTCGGCAGCAAGGTGACGGTAGGTTCCGCAGGCTGGAAGCTGGTTCTGCTCTGGGTATTCGGGCACCAGACCGTTGGCCGAAAAGCGCGGCGTCTGGCTGGCTAGGCTGTTCCGTATCTGAGCTACCCAAGCAGTGGGGCTGCCCCGACCGTCATGGTCATAAAACTCGAGAATAACCTCCCGTTTGAGCCATTCGTAGAGCGCTTCGGCTTCGGCATCATCGCAGGCTGGCTCGTCTTGATGTCCCTGCCCGTCCCCCAACGCCGAGCCCACTTCAGGTGTGTATGCCTCCGCCCACCAGCCATCTAACTCCGACAGATTGATACCGCCGTTTACGAGCACCTCCATCCCGCTGGTTTCGCACGCCTCCCATAGCCGCGGCGTGTTCATCCAGATGTCCGAGCCTTGAACCAACAGCCCGGTCAGGGGCTTGTCATAGTCACTGAGGAAGATGGCATGCAGGCGCACCTTTGGCCGCCGGATGAATTGCATCCACTCCCCAATCAAGACATGGCCTGCATGGTCGGCCGGGTGCGCCGTCCCGGCGATGATAGGTTGCACGGGACCCAGTGAATTGGCAAGGAGACGAGGCAGACGCGGCGGGTCGGGGAGCAGCAAGTTCGGTCCCTTGTATTTAGCGAAGCGGCGCGCAAAGCACCGCGTCAGAGCGTTTAGATCGAAGAAACACTTCGCGGCTTCGACATCGTCAGGCGGAGCGCCTGCCGCGCCGAAGGCTTGCGATAATCGTTCGCGAGCGTACTTGACTAGCGACTTGCGGGCATTGGTCCGAAAGTACCACAGCCTTTGGTCCAGGACGTGGCGAATGTCCTGTTCGAGGGTCTCCGTCGTTCCCAACCAGCAGCCCTTTCTACGGAGTTCAGTCCGAAGGCCATCGATAAGCACCAAGTCCCAGGCGGGAATGTGGACTCCGTTGGTCACGTGTCCAATCGGGACTCCGTTATCCGGCCAACGCGAGAACAGAGGCAGAAACAGGCACCGGATCACCTTTCCGTGTAGGCGGCTCACTCAGTTCGCCTCACCGCAGCCCCCGATAGCATGATATTCCGTCTTAAATGGCTCCGACGAGCCGTCGGGGTTCTGGCGCCAAGGGCCAGCAGGTCCTGACGTGAGATGCCGAGGTCCCATTCGACACCGTCCGCCAAGGTACTGTTCGATGGGGTCCGGAG
>JBKJLJ010000352.1:0-5948 GCA_046597015.1 Bryobacteraceae bacterium | reverse complement strand
CTTTTCGGCCAGCTGCATCGAGCGCAGATCCAAGATAGGCGGGGACGGTCCAGTCGTCCGGTGCGAACTTCTCCGCGGCTTGAAAGCTGGCTATTGCTTTGTCCCAGCTTTCTGTGGATTGGTGGACTTGACCGATTCTAATTTTAAACTCATTACGGTCCGGATATTGGGTAGCAAGTGCCTCGTACTGTCTGAGTGCAAGATCAAATCTTCCGGCACGGACCGCGGTACTGGCCAGAGCGAGGCTGACCTGCAGTGATTGCGGTGAATGTTTCTGTTCCGCCTCTAAGATCTGAATAGCGCTGTCAAACTGGCGTCGTGAGATACGTGTTTCCACAAGCCCGTTGAGCGGACGCAGATCTCCCTGGCCGGGTTGATAGAAGCGCTGAAAGATAGCGTCCGCGTCTTGATACCGCTTCTCGGCGATATTCAATAGCCCTAGTTGTAAGTGGGCTTCGAGCAATTGTGGTTGTTCCCGGATCAGTTTTTGCAATTCGGCGCGCGCTTCCGGATAGCTGGTTTGACCGAACAGTCCAATTGTTCGTAGAAGTTTCGCTTGCGTGTTGGCTGGTTCAATAGAAAGGGCGTCGGAGGAGAATCGTATAGTGTCTTTATGATTATTGCCTCGCTGGCTTAGCTCGGCAAGCAAGAGAAGAATTGTGACGTTACGGGGCTCTATCTTTAACGCCTCATTAAATTCCTGGCCTGCAGACCGCAGGTCTCCGGCATCGGAGTGAGCTCGAGCCAACGCTACACGGTACTTTAGGACACCAGGGTTCGCTTGCACAAGCTGTTTCAGTATCGGCCAGGCCTGATCCTTCTTATTCGCGGCGAGCAGCAGAGACGCTTGGCCAGCTTGGGCCTCGACATCAGATGGATTGGCCTTTAGGATATCCGCAAAAACAGCTTCAGCTTGGCCGCTTTTACCGAGAGAAACGAACGCCCTGGCAAGACCTTTTTGGTAGGCCGCCAAGTTCGAAGAACTGGCGGTTGAAATACCCGCTTGGTAATGTTTGATCGCTTCTTCCGGTTGCTTCCGCATCATGAAGAAATCCGCGACTCTCAGGCGGCCATCGGGGAATTTGGTGGAGTCGGTAACGACTGTATCCAAGGTGGCGGCCATGTCGCCGACTCTCTGTGTTGCACCATAGTGACTCGCCAACTGGAGCAGCGGTTCGACCGCTCCCGGGTGGTACCGGGATTTCAATTTTAGAAGCTGCTCAGCATCTTGCATCCGGTTGGACCCAATGTAGTAGAGATATAAGAAGTCGTACATGGGGGTGGATGTCTTGTCTTTATCGAGGAATCGCAAAGCAAGCGCTTCTCCCTCCACAGCCCGATTGCTCACCATTAGCGCTTTCACCAGCGGCCCCACAATACGCGCCTGCATGGGTTGCAAGGTATTGGCTTGGGTGAAGAGCCGAATTGCCTCGTCTGGGTGTTTGTCAATTAGCGCAATCTGTCCTTTTAATCTAAGGCCGTCGGTTGATTGAGGATCACGGGCTAGAATATCTCCAGCCAAAGAAACGATCTGGTCATAGAGGTGCTTGGCCCGGTTGGGGTCGCTTTCGTAGGCGCTGTAGGCGATATCCGCCAACTGGATCTTTGCGTCAAGATGAGCAGGCGCAAATTGGACCGCTTGTGTCAGTAAACGGTACGCATCAACTGGTTTCGACTGTTTAAGTTCAGTGAGAGCAAGCCGATAGTAGATCTCTCCATTTTGGGGTTCCTGTTGGAGGGATTTTCTATATTCAATGGAAGCCTCGGCGAACTTGTTCCCGGCATAGAGAGCATTTCCACGTTCCAAGTAAAACGCCGCGCTCTTGCGGCAGGCCGTGTTGGTAAGGGCGAGGCCCGCTAGAACAATATGGAGCAGAACGATTCGAATACGCATGAGTGTACCGTTATTGGGTTGTATCGACGCCGCTTACTGGCGCAGAGTGCTGCGTTGAGACGATAGATGGAATCATCACAGCGGCTTCAGTTTTCAGTTTATGCCGGAGACCCGTTTCCACAGCACGAACAAATCCATTGAGTAGAAAGGGACTGAGGTCAGAGGCGATGTCCCGCTCAAAATTGATGTACTGATTTCCAGGCAGCGGTACGCGTAGCTGCCACCGCAACTTTTCCTCGGGCGGTTGGAAAGAGATTTCGTGGACCTTGCCGTGGAGGCTTGCACGAACACTCAGAAACCCATAGTCTTTGCATGCAGAAACAATACGCTGCCAGGCTTCCGAAACAGTGCTGGCGCTAGCGAGTTCGCTTTCAAATTGTTGGAGCTGCGCCTGCGAATCGATGATGCGGCGGAACGTACCCTTGACGAACATTTGGCGTGCAACACCGAACTCGACGTATCCAAGATGCTGGATGCCTATCCAGGCAGCTCCGCAAAACAAGACAATGATCAGGCCTTGAAACTGATTGTCAAGAGCGTTTTGAATTAAGGAGAAAAAGGCGGCGACGCCAGAAACTCCGTACATAAGAAGAGCTGCCTTTGTCGGAGTCAACCCGCGATCCAACAACCGATGGTGGATGTGCCGTCGATCCCCGCTAAATATGGGTTTGTGACGTAAGAAGCGGCGTATTAGCGATAAGCCAGCATCAAGGAGCGGAATGGCCATGGCCATTAATGGCGCGGTCATACCGAGAATGGTTGCCGATTTTTGACTCCACAACACACCATAACATCCGAGTAGGAACCCAATGAGCATACTCCCTGAGTCCCCTAGGAAAATAGATGCAGGATTGAAGTTGTAGCGAAGGAAGCCAAGCAGCGCCCCAGCTAACGGCACCGTTAGTAAAGCGAGCTTCAAGTTATTGTGCGTGAGGGCGGCAATGAGAACGGTGATCGTGGCGAAGAGCCCGACGCCAGCGGCAAGGCCGTCCATTCCGTCAATCAAGTTGAATGCGTTTGTGCAGGCTACAATCCAGAGTAAAGATATCGGAATGCTAATATATGGATCCCATGCCTCGCCGGGGAACAAGGAAATTTGAACGCCTGCAAGATAGGCCATGACGGCCGCAAGCAGCTGCTCAAACAGTTTTTGCCATGGCTTCAGGCCAATTAAATCATCTAGCAATCCCGCTAGGAACACCAACCCGGCGGCGACACACATTTTCCAGATTCCTGGTAAAGCCTCTTCGAGCACTTGGCTGTAAGAAAACGGAAGGAGCAAGGAGATGATGAATGCGACGCTATAGGAGAGTGCTATCGCGATCCCGCCTACCCGCGGTACTGGATGAGTGTGAAATTTTCGGAACTCGTCCGGGAGATCGACGATACCGCGCCGAAGGAAGATGTCTCTCACGATTGGGGTCAAGCCGAGAGAGAGGAAAAATGAGAGGAGCCCGAGGGTTAAAATTAGATACATCGGCGTGGTTCTTGCATAGAGTAATTCTCAACGAACGCCTGTGACTAAAGACTCCGCGAGGAGCTGCAAACCCGGCTTCCGACCATGGTTGTTCCTGTGAGCGATCCGCGCGTGGGCTGCCGCGTCCGCTACGTGCTTTCGATCACTCGCCAGAAGTTGCAGCAAGGCAGTGATTCCAGGCGCATCGCCAGTTTCATAATGCCATCCGCAATTTTCATCGCGGATACAAATTGCGGGGGTGGCGGCGGCCGGGCCGATGAACAGTACGGGACGGCCGGCAGCCAAAAGGGTGTAGAGTTTGCTGGGTACGACAGCGCCCAAGCAGTTTGGTTCCAACGTCACGAGGCCGATATGGCAGCCGGCGATTTGATTTGCGAAGTCCATTGGCTGTTGATGGGTAAGGAACTGGGAGTTGCCAATCCCGTTCTGTTCGCAGAAATTGCGGAGATCGATATACCTTGCACCGCCGCCGGCAAAAATAAACTGAATGCGGCTGTCTGATTGCAGCGCGAGCATGACGGAGGCGATTGTATCAATTTCATGGGCGAGTCCGAGGTTGCCGGAGTAGAGAATCGTCAGTGGGTTCGTTTCTGAGGGCAAAGGGCGGGGCTTTACCGAGTCCAGTGTTGCCCAATTTTCCGCGACAATAATCTTGTCAGCGGGTAGTCCATTGCTGAGCAGGCGGTCCCGCATGCAGGTTCCAAGTGCGATAAGGCCTGATGCGGCATGCCGAGGGCGGTTCATCAAATAAGATAGAAGCTGACTTGCGAGGCCATCCGGGCGCATCTTGCCGGTGCCAAACGCGACATCCGGATACACATCCATTTCCCAAATCCAGAATGGAGATCCGCGAAAACAAAGGAGAATCCACCCCAGATAGGAAAGGCCGGGGGGCGTGGTCATGACGATCACGAGGTCATAGCGTGGCAGGCGTATGGAACGGAAGGTGGCGGCTATGAGGAAGGAGAGCCAGCTTATTAACCGCACCACAGAGCGCTTGGAAAACGCGACTGTCTTCACACGGTAAATGACAGCTGAACTGGCAGTATCAGACGCTGCCGTCCCGTATCCGGAGTCACCGCAAACGACATCGACCCTATGCCCTTGGCCGATCAAAACTTGCGACAGATCGCGAAGTAGCAGCCCGGTTGGAGCGCTGTCTGGCCAGAAGAACTGATTAACGCAGAGGATCCGCATGGGGTGGGGCGTTGCGTACAACGCAACTCTTCATATTATGTGGTCTTAAGCAAAGGCTAGTCACTAGTCAGTTCGTACTGGTAGGTTCATATTGAAGGTGATCCACAAATAAAAAGTGGGAACTCTCCCACCTGGAGAGTTCCCAATTAGTGTTTGTTTCTCCGAGAAGCTAGGACTGCCTAGATGGAGATCTGTTTCTGCCGACGGCGGACTGCAATCCAGCTGAGGCCGCTCAGACCGATGGCGAGGAGGCCGTAGAAACCGGGTTCTGGGACAGTAGCAGTGCCGGAGTAGGCCGTAAAAGATCGCGGCCCAGTTTGCGTAAGCGACGTAAGACTAAACGCATTTGCGGTATCCTGAAATGTTACCTGGGCTTTGCCCGCAGTCGAGCTGCCAAGGAAGGCGAGATTGGAACCGCTAGGGCAGAGAGAACATACGAAGTTGGATAGGTTTAGTTCATTAAGAACATTTAATGTTCCCGACCCGCCGCCCCCGGCGGTGTTGGTCTGAATCGAGGCCCAAGCAAGGTCGGCCGTCAGAGCAAGGGTCCCAGCGGCGTTATAAAGCTGGAGCTGATGAGCTCCCGGCGAAATGCTTTTTACAGTAGCGGTTTCAATTAGGGGAGGGCCCGCAAAGGTCGTAACAATGGGTGCCTGGATCCCATACGTTCCGACGATTTTGCCTCGAAGACCCAGCAAATCGCCGTTGGCACCGGGTGCAGTTTCACCATTCGGCCACCCGCCGGTCATGCTTGAGACAACAAAGTCATACCCAGTAGTAGAGTCATTTGTGAACGAAAATGTTCCGAGCGTATTTGGAGAGATGTCGGTTGGATCAAATCTGATGGCAGCATTGCCAATGGAATTGAATCCGAAACTAAACGGGCTTGCTAGCAGTGTCGGCGCAAGCGAAACCGAAAACAGAAGTGTGGTAAACAGTAGACGACGCATAGGGTGGTTCTCTTAACTCCTAAAATAATTTCTAGAACGATACAACAGTAAAACAAAAGGGTGGGACTGGGCAAGGCTCAATTGGTGCTAAACTCTGCGAAATAGTTCTAGTACCTGTGTGAGGCACTTGCCAAACTCCGTGCAAACCCTTGACAGGCGTGGTAGCGACCTATGACAAGGTTTTTGTGGGGCCAAGTGTTGCCCGGAGCTGCCATCGGTCGTTTTTTAGTGTCGTTTTACGTGCCTATCGTACCATGTATAACTCATTTATATTCAATAGAATAGCTGGTTTTCCACAGAGACTTTGAGTTTTTGTAGCGCACCCGGTTCTCTGGACACATCATTGTTCACGCTGCTGCGGCCTGAAAGTATTGTTGTCTGGCTTGGGCCGGGGAGCGGTGCCCCAGTTTTGCGACCAACCACTTTTCGT
>JBKJLJ010000160.1:0-3825 GCA_046597015.1 Bryobacteraceae bacterium | reverse complement strand
CGGTTTCGGTGATCACGCTGCCGGCCGCTATATAACTTTCCGGTTCGAGAGTTACAGGTGGAAGCAACGACGAGTTAGTACCGACAAACACCCGCTCTGCGATCGTAGGGGGATGTTTCCGCACCCCATCATAGTTGCAAGTGATGGTGCCGGCACCGACGTTTGAGCGGGCTCCGATAATGGCGTCGCCGAGGTAGGCCAAGTGATTCGCCTTGGCTCCGACACCGAGCTTTGTGTTTTTGAGTTCGACGAAGTTCCCAATCTGCGCCTTCGCTCCGACGACGTTATGCAGGCGGAGGCGCGCGAAGGGTCCGAGCCGGGCACCAGCGCCGACCGTGGAATCTGCAATCAGTGTATAAGGTAGAATCGTGACGCCGTCGGCAATTTGAGCGTTCTCGAGGATGGAGCCAGCACCGATGCGGCAATCCTCGCCGATGCGGGTTGCTCCGAGAAGACGGGTGCCGGGTTCGATAATCGTGTCCTGTCCCACGATGACGTCGACGTCCACCGCGACCGTAGTTGGGTTTTCAATCGTCACGCCGCTAAGCATCAACTCCATCACCTTGCGAGTGCGGAAAATAAGATCGACTTCGGCGAGCTCGACCCGGGAGTTAATTCCCAGTAACTCGTTCGGGTCGGATAGGATCCGGGCGTGGGTTTTTCCTCCGGCGAGGCGGAACAACTCGACAATGTCAGTAAGATAGAACTCGCCGGCCGGGTTGTCGGTGCCGATGGCATCGATATGGGCCCAAAGCCGCTCTGCCCGGAAGCAGTAAATGCCGGAGTTGATTTCGCGAACGGCGCGTTGGGCTTCGGTAGCGGCCTTGTGTTCGACGATGGCGAGCACGTGTCCTTCGGGATCGCGGAGAATGCGGCCGTAGCCGGTCGGATCGTCGAGAATCGCCGTCAGGACCGTGGCGGTCTCAGGGCGCTCGTCGACCAAAGAACGGAGCGTCTCGGCGGTGAGGAGCGGAGCGTCGCCGTACAGAACGACGAGGTGGCCCGAGGCTGGTGCCGCGGATTGGGCGCAGCGGAGCGCGTGGCCCGTCCCCCGTTGTTCGGTTTGCTCCACAGTTTGGACTCCGTATGGGGCGAGCGTCTGGCGGACCTGTTCGGCCTGATGGCCGACGACGACGACGATGTTCTGCGGCTCGGCGACCGTTAAGGCGAGGCGGACGACATGCTCGACAAGGGTGAGCCCGCCCGCACGGTGGAGCACTTTGGCAGTTTTCGAACGCATACGGGTGCCCATGCCGGCGGCTAAGATGACAACGGAAACGGGGGAGTTCATTGGGTTTGCTTCGCTCCTTGGATTTGGCGGCGCCGCCGGCCAAGTTTGGCCAGTTTGAGGATGATTTCGGCAGTCGCGCGGGGGTTATGGCGAACCTGCTCGCCTTCTCCGAGTAACTCCCCCTTAACGATTTGGAGACCCATGGTGCGGAGGGCGATGGTATCGTTCTCCACGGGGAGAGCCTGGCGGTCGGCGTAACGGCCCAACTGACGCGGGTGAATCCCTTGCGAGTTGAGCACTACGTAGTCGAAAAACCTGGCGCGTTCCACCCCCGTGAGGCCCGTGTGACGCAGAATGGCGCGGACATGATCCGAGGCGGTGAAGTTGACGGTTTCACCGGGCTGGCCCATGAGGTTGCCGACATACACTTTCACCGCGGGGCTCGAGGAGATGGCTTTAGGGATTCCGGAGACGAGGAGGTTCGGGATGAGGCTCGTGAACAGCGACCCGGGGCCGATCGTGATCAGGTCGGCTCCGGCGATGGCTTCAAGCGCCTCCGGTAAGGGTTTGGGACGGCGCGGGACGATCTTGAGATCGCGAATGGGAGACCGGGTTTTAGAGATTTGGCTTTCCCCGGTGACGACGGTGCCGTCTTGCAGTTTGGCGGTGATGACGACGTTCTCGGCCGTCGAGGGGATGATTTCACCGGCGGAGGCGAGCACGCCACTGGCGAAGCGGACGGCGCTGGCGAAGTCGCCGGTGAGATGGGTGAGCGCGGTGAGGAACAGGTTACCGAAGCTATGGCCCTTGAGTCCGTGGCCGGAGGCGAACCGGTATTGAAAAAGCTGACTGAGAAGAGCTTCTTCTTCGGCGAGGGCGACCATGCAGTTGCGGATATCTCCGGGCGGGAGGATGGCGAAATCCTTCCGCAGTCGTCCTGAACTGCCGCCGTCGTCGGTGACCGTGACTATGGCGGCGAGGCTGGCGATGGGCTCGGTGCACGAAGCGTAAAGCTTCAACCCTGTGAGCAGGGAGGACAGGCCCGTTCCGCCACCGATGGAGACAATCCGGAGCGGGCCACGCAGAGCGGGATTAATGTCCTGCGATTTTTTCGCTGTAGACAAGTTCCCGTACCGGCGAATGTTGCAGAACTTCGTGGAAGTCGGAATCGGAGCGGGCCGCCTTGCGGTTGCCCGGTTGAATTTCGATGGCTTTGGCCAAGCTTTCGGCGGCACCGCGGTAGTTGCCTTGCAGGCCCCTGGCCAGCGCGAGGGCGTAGTGGATGTGGTCGGCGCGAGGGGCTAGAGCGAGGGCTTTGGCGAGGGCCGCCTCGGCCTCGGGCAGGTTGCGCCGGTTGGTTAGGTTGAGGCCGTACGCGTAGTAATCCTCGGCGGACTGGAGCGGCGGTCGAGCGATCGCCAAGCGCTGCTGGCACATACGAGCGTGCAACTGAGCCGCTTGGCCGAGGTCTTTCGTTGGGCCATCACCTGCTTTTTGAAACAGAGGAAGTGCCGCCGCGAAATCCCGGCGATGGAATAGCTGGATCGCCTCCTCGAAGGCCGCTAACTGCGGATCGATTGCTTTGATCGGCGTCTTGGCCGCCGTCGCTTTACTGGGTCCCGATTTAGACATGAATGACCTGACTCACTAGTATAAGAAGAATAGACTCAATCTGGGGAGACCTAGTTTCTCAAATAATTGTCGATCGAGAAAGTTCTTTTCGAGGAGGGCGAGTTCGGCCGCGCCCATGCGGCTGCGATGGGGCCTTAATTGAAGTTCCAGGTCTCTCCGCATGTCGACTAACTCGGCTTCGCTCATGCGGAGACGAGCGCGGGCGAGAACCCGTTCTTCGAGAGCTGTCATCCGTTGTTCCAGCGCTTCGAGGTCCGCGTGAGCGGTTTCGGGCGTGGCTGCTAACTCGGCGAGAGAGTCGGCTTCGTCAGTAAAATCTTTCGCGCGGAGAGCTTCGCTGTTGGCGGCCAGGAAAGCTTGCAGGCGGTCTTGCGGCAGGGAATCTTCATTGCTGGGAGCCACTTTGGCGGGCCGATTTTTGGCCATATCCTCGGCAGCCTTTTTGATCGGTTGGCTGCAGTAAGTCAGCGAGTTGACCTGTTGAAATTTCGAACGTTTGCGGGAGAACGCGTCATCAATGCCCCGCAGAACGGCTTCCAGCGGGACGCCCGAGGTCTTCCAGGTTTCGACCAGAGCCCAGTCGATGGGCGACATCAGAAACAGGCTCGTGCCCCGGGCCTTTTGGAAGTGCTCCTCTACTTCAGTGAAGTAATTGAAGTAGTTCAGTTCCTCTCCCATAGCAACCGCAACCCCTTTAGCGTTAAGTCCTCATCGAGATGTTCCACCAACCGCGAGCCCGCCCGAATCATGGATGCCTGGCCACCGGTGGCGATGATCTGCGGCGGGGCACCGAGTTCGGCGCTCAGTCGTTCCAGTAAGCCGTCGACCATGCCCATGGTGCCGTAATACAGCCCGCTTTGAATCGAGCCGACGGTGTTGGTGCCGATGAGCTTCGAGGGCTGTTCAAAGTTGACTTGGGGTAGTAGGGCTGTTTTTGCAAAAAGGCCGGAGAGCGAGATGCC
>JBKJLJ010000100.1:0-2893 GCA_046597015.1 Bryobacteraceae bacterium | reverse complement strand
GCCAGAAGTTAGTGGTCCGCTTGTTGCTGTCCCAGCAACACGTGGAGGCTGCCTCGTGCGGCGGCGTCTCTGGATTGGTTACATCTGGTTTGTCGGCGAGGAGCAGGGGCAGACCTTTGGCATCGTGCAGGGGAAGCCATGTCTTTCGGAACGGTGATGTGATTGTTCCCGGTCGACACATCCCAATGCTGTTTTGGGAAAAAGACGGACGGCACATAGTTCTGGGATGAAAACCAGACAAGGGCTAAGTGTCAGGGCGGTTCGGCAGTTGCCTCAGATTAAGGTGGTGGGCAGAAGAGCCATAAAAAAGCCATTGAAACAAAGGGGACGGGTCAGGCCGTCTCCTTTCCCTTTTCGTCCCTTTTCAATTTGCGGGTGGAACGGCTCAGTCCGTCACGGATCGTGACGGATCCAGAGGCAGGGGACATTTTCGATTTTCGTCGACAGGCACCTATCATGGAAGTGCTTTTTCCATAGTCGCGAAACAAGCCGACTTGCTGCCATTGCCCGGAACGTTACAACGAAACCCCACCGAACTTACCTCGTCAGCATTTAATGGGGCTGTCTGCTTCCATTGAATGGGAAGAGAATAGGGTGAACAGTAACCGCCCGGACGATAGTAAGCGTCGGAGCGGATGTAAAGAACGGCGGGAGCCAGGTTGAGTTTTGTGGCGATGGCTTCCGCTAACTTTTGGGCCTCCTCGAGGGAAGGCAAGGGGTCTTGCTGAACGCGGACGTAGACGCTGTCACCTCGTTTTTCGATCCAGGCGATCATACCGTTTCGAATTGGTTCAGAGAAGACATCCCTGCCGAAAAGTATCGCCGTCCGATATTCCTGTTTTACGTGATTCCAGTGATGCACCGCAGCCCCTAGCGGAGTTCGAATCAGATACGCATGGCTAATTCCTCTCCTCAGTCTTAAAGTAATATCCAAACAATTCTTCCGACTCTCTTCCGTTGTCGAACCGATGAAAAACAGATCTCTAACGTCTTTCGGGACGATTTGGACGATACGAAACTCCATTCTTTGGCGGGAAACGAGTTTCTGGCTCGCCTTGACCACCTCCTGAAAGGAAAATTCACCGGCACAACAGTTGGTCCTCTCAAATAGGATCGGTGCGGAGGCGAAGCACACCGATCCGAGGAATAGTGCAATGCAAGGGCGTAGCGCAATGGGAACACTCATTTTCTACAGCCTCCTACGATGAATTGTGTGACGGCAAGACTAGGGTCGCCACCAAACGCCGCGATCAATCCCGCAGGGATTCCGAGTTGCCGAATGAAATCTTCATGAGTTAAGGCCGCATTTCCGACGTGCAGCATCTCATGCACCAAAAGTGCCGCTTGCTGCTCCGGATCGGCGGTAAAAAAACTAGCTCCAAGCAGTATATGGGGCATGTTTCGCTGGAAGCCGGGCGGTCCAAAGCTGAGGGTGAATCCCGCATTCCCTCCGATGAATCCCGAGAGAGGGCCGTCACCAGTAATCTCAAGACCAGCTGCCTGGCTGTATAGAATCCCGGCTTCTTCGCCACCTGCTACATTATAAAACTGCACATTCATCGACATCGCATTGGCCAATGAGTCAAGGTAGGTCATAGTTGGGCCAGCAACATCGGACGCCAGTGAACCATGAACGAAGGTGGACCCAAACAAGGCTTTGCAGCCGGAGGCCAGACCCTCGATCGCTGCCGTCGCCGCGCTCCTGTAGATCGCCGTCGTTACATTTCTCCCAGCCGCCATCCGGTCCAAGGAAGCACCGATCGAGCTTTCAGCCCGATCGGTTATCGACTTCATCCACGGATCAGTTTCGGAGATTGGCAGCGGAGGTGGAGGAGTCGTATACGAAACATTGGTCCAGGAATTCAAGGACCCATCGTCACTGCTGCAATTCACGCGTGCAACCCCATCCGACGCGCCAACAACTCGACAACGAGCCAGGCCGCTTGCATCACCGAAATTTGCGGGGTCTCCTCCAACGTAAGGCTGCCGCCCCCAGCTCCCCGGCTCTCCCGCCCCGCCACTCGCTTCATACGGATCACTACTCATAAACCGCCCAATCGCGCTGTTGTAGTACCGCTGATCGGCGTAGTCTAGGCCCGTCTGATCCCGATGGTACGTTCCGAATTTATTCCGGTCGCCCACGGTGGCCGTACGTTCTTCGCCGTATGGGAAGTAGTCATGGATGTCCACGCCACCAACCCCATTCCCCCGCGCCATAACGCTCCCCAGTCGGTCCTGCGTCACCGCCTTCCCGTTCTGCCAAATCGCTCGCCCTCCGAAATAAACATCCTTACTTGCATAACTCAGCGTCAAAACCCCACTCCCAAACGTCGCAGTGTAGGTTGCGATCCGTTTGCCTCCTACCCCGTAGAGATAGTACTGCTCCACCACGGTCCCGCCCTGATCCGTCTGTTTCCAGGCCCGCTTGTTATCCGCTAGATACGAATAGTTCTCCAGGCTTCCGTTCATGTTGACATCCAGCAGCCGATTGTCCACGTCATACGCCAAGCCACTCGCCCCTGGCATCGCCGTCATGTTTCCGTTGGCATCGTAGCCATACTGCGACGTGTTCACCCGATTCGTCGTTTGGTCAAACGAAATCGTATTCCCCGGCGCCGTACCCTTCGTCTGCGTCTGCGCCCACCGGTTGCCGAAGCCATCAAAGTCCCAACTCAGTCCCCATGCCGTCGAGGTCGTCGCGGCCGTCAAAAGACGGTTCAGATTATCGTAGGTATACTGCACGGTCTCGCCACTTTGCAGGTTCCGCCGCTCCAGGATCCGTCCGTCGTTATTCGGGCTCCCGCCGTTCGTAAACTCATATTCCAGGTCCATCGCCACGGTCGACCCTTGCACCGCTCGCTGCTTGATCATCTGTAACCGAGAGTTGTACGTC
>JBKJLJ010000091.1:0-3369 GCA_046597015.1 Bryobacteraceae bacterium | reverse complement strand
TCGGTGACGTTGTTCACCGACCCGCGGTACACGATTCAGGCGGGGCTGGAGGCGGCGGCGAAGGTGGTGGTGGCAAAGGGTCCGCTGGAGACCGCGGTCGTGAAGAAGCTGGGGGCTTTTCGGCGGATTGCCTTTGAGAACGGGCGGATCAGTTTTCGGTCGATGGTGGCGCTGCAGAAGGCGAAGGGCGAGTGGCTGGCCCTGGACGATACGTGCGAGAAGTTACGGATGGTGAAGTCGGAGGGGGAGCAGGCGGCGATCCGGGCGGCGGTGGATTTGAACTCGGCGGCGCTGGCCGAAGCGATGCGGCACTTTCAGGTGGGGATGACGGAGACGGATTTGGCGGCGGAGATCGAGTATCGGATGCGGCGGTTGGGGGCGGAGAAGGCGGCGTTTGAGACGATTGTGGCGTTTGGGAAGCGGAGCGCCTTGCCTCACGCGCATCCGGGGGCGGCAAAGATCACCGGGCGTGGGTTATTATTAATCGACATGGGCGCATTTCTAAATGGTTACGCCAGCGATATGACTCGCATGGCGCATTTAGGCACGGTGCCCGCCCAGAGCCGAAAGCTCTTTAAAGCGGTGCAGGAAGCCCAATTGGCGGCGATCGACCGGGTGAGAGCTGGAGTGACAACGGCGTCCGTCGATGCGGCGGCACGCAAGGTATTGGAAACACATGGTTACGGTGAAGCATTTGTGCACAGCACGGGCCATGGGCTGGGATTAGAGATCCACGAACTGCCGCGAATCGGCAAAAAAGATAAAACGCGTTTGGAGGCTGGAATGGCGATCACCATTGAGCCCGGCGCTTACCTCGAAGGATTTGGTGGGGTACGGATTGAAGATACGGTGCTGGTGACGGCGACCGGATGCGAGATTCTGACACCGACTTCGAAGAATTTGATGGTCCTTTAAGCAATGAACATTTCTGAGATTAAAGAGTTGATCCAAGCGCTGCTCGATAGCGGTGTGGCGGAGCTGGAAGTCCAGCGGGGCGAGAACCGGGTACGGATTGTGCGCGGTGGGTCGGTGCAGGAGATTGTGCTGCCGACGGCGCATCCGATGATGGTGCATGCCCCCGCGGCGGCGGTGCCGATGGTGCCGCAGGCGGCTCCGGCCAAGAGTGAGGAGGGTCTGTTAACGGTGAAGTCTCCGATTGTGGGCACCTACTACGGGACGCCTTCGCCTGGGGCGGCGGACTTTGTAAGCGTCGGCGATGTGGTGAAGCCGGGCAAGGTTTTGTGCATTGTCGAGAGCATGAAGCTGATGAACGAGATTGAGTGCGAAGTGGCCGGGACGATTGTGGCCAAGCACGTTGAGAGCGGTCAGCCGGTGGAATACGGCTCGACGCTGTTTACGGTTCGTCCTAACTAGGCCCCTTTATGTTTAAGAAGATTTTGATCGCCAACCGGGGCGAGATTGCGCTGCGGGTGATCTGCGCTTGTAAAGAGCTGGGGATCAAGACGGTGGCGGTGTATTCGGAGGCGGACCGGCATAGTTTGCACGTCCGGTTTGCGGACGAGGCCGTGTGCATTGGTCCGGCGAAGAGTGCGAAGAGTTACCTGGACATTCCGAGCGTGATCAGTGCGGCGGAGATTACGAACGTGGATGCGATCCATCCCGGCTATGGGTTTCTGAGCGAGAACGCGAATTTTGCCGAGGTTTGCGAGACGTCGGGATTGACGTTTATTGGTCCAAAGCCGGACGTGATTCGGGCGATGGGATCGAAGCAGCTAGCTAGGGAGGCGATGGAGAAGGCGGGTCTGCCGATTCTGCCGGGTTCGGAGGGGATCGTCGAATCGGCCGACCATGGTTTAGAGACGGCGGCGAAGATTGGCTACCCGGTGATTTTGAAGGCGACGGCCGGGGGCGGCGGGCGCGGCATGCGCGTGGTGAACGAGGCGAGCGAGTTGCCCGGGATGTTGGCGCAGGCGCAGGCCGAGGCGGGCGGTGCGTTTTCTTGCCCGGACGTGTATGTAGAAAAGTACATACGGAAGCCGCGGCACATTGAGTTTCAGGTGTTGGCCGATCAGCACGGGAACGTAGAGATTTTGGGGGAGCGGGAGTGTTCGATTCAGCGGCGGCATCAGAAGCTGATTGAAGAGTCGCCTTCGCCGCGGGTATCGCCGGAATTGCGCCAGGAGATGACGGCGCGGCTAAAGAAGGCGATGAAAGAAGTGGGCTATACGAACGCGGGGACGGTGGAGTTCCTGATGGACGAAGACGGGAGCCTGTACTTTATCGAAGTGAATGCGCGGGTGCAGGTGGAGCATCCGGTGACAGAACTGGTGACCGGGATCGACATTGTGAAGGCTCAGATTCGGATTGCGGCGGGGGAGCCGCTGAGTGAGATTTTGACGGAGCCGGTGACGATCCGCGGGCATGCGATTGAGTGCCGGATCAATGCCGAGAATCCGGATACGTTTGCGCCTTCGGCGGGACGGATTACGGGGCTGAATTTGCCGGGTGGGATTGGGGTGCGGGTGGATACATGGGCTTATACGGATTGCGTGGTGCCGCCGTATTATGATTCGCTGGAGGCGAAGTTGATTTGCTTCGGCAAAGACCGGAGCGAGGCGATTACACGGTCGTTACGGGCGCTGGATATGTTCATTGTTGAGGGGATCCATACTTCGATTCCCCTGCATCAACGAATTTTGAGCGACCCGGAGTTCCAGGCGGGCGACATTGATACGGGCTATATTGTCCGATTCCTTGCAAAGTGACGCGATAGTTCTAGGCGGTGGGGCCGCAGGCTTGTTCTGCGCGATGCAGTTGGGCCAGCGGGGCCGCCGCGTGGTCGTGCTGGAGCATAGTCAGCAGGTGGGACGGAAGATCTTGATTTCGGGCGGGGGACGGTGCAACTTCACGAACCGGGTCGTGAAGGCCGAGAACTTCCTGAGCGAGAACCCGCATTTTGCGAAGTCGGCGCTGGCGAGGTATCAGCCGGCGGAGTTTATTCAGCTCGTCGAGAAGCACAGGATTGCGTGGCACGAGAAGACGCTGGGGCAGTTGTTTTGTGACGGGAGCGCGGCGCAGATTGTGGCGATGCTGGAGGCGGAGTGCGGAGCGGCGGGGGTGAAGATTGTGACCGGGTACCGGGTGGACGGAGTTCAGCACGACGGGGAGTTTGTGGTGGGCGAGTATCGGGCCCCGATGTTGGTGGTGGCGACGGGGGGCCTTTCAATTCCGAAGATGGGGGCGACGGGGTTGGCGTATGACATGGCGCGACAGTTTGGGCTAAAGGTGATTCCGCCGCGTCCGGCGCTGATGTCCCCCCATCCCGGCCACTCAAACGGCACCAGCGCCGGCCGCGGCGGAACCACCCGCAATCCAAACTGCCGCGCCAAGTCATACGCCAACCCCGTC
>JBKJLJ010001029.1:0-4936 GCA_046597015.1 Bryobacteraceae bacterium | reverse complement strand
CCCGATCGGAGAGCCCCCTCGACCGCCCCCCCGACCGCAGTGATACGATAACCGCTATGCCCCGCCACGTCGGCCTGGTTCGGATCACCCACTGGATCACGACCCTCTGCTTCTTTGCCCTCCTCGTCAGCGGAGCAGAAATCGTCATCTCCCACCCGCGCTTCTATTGGGGCGAAGACGGCAATGTCCTCATGCCCGCTCTCTTCAGCCTGCCCATCCCCGCCTCCCGCGGAGCCGTCCAAACCGGCTACGGCTACGTGCTCAAAGACCAGAACGGCTGGAGCCGCTATCTCCACTTCCAGACCGGCTGGATCATGGTCGCCACCGGCCTTCTCTACGTCGGCTACGGCTGGCGCAGCCGCCACTTCTCCCGGAACTTACTCCCCACCGAGTCCGTCCTCTCCAGCTTTCGCCAGCACCTCCGCTTCACCCGTCCCAGCGCGGCGGAAGCGCAATCTTATAACGCTCTTCAACGCGTCTCGTATCTCGCCGTCGTCTTCGTCCTCTTCCCCGCTATGATCTGGACCGGCCTCGCCATGTCACCCGCCTTCACCGGCGCCTTTCCCTTTCTCGTCGACTGGCTCGGCGGCTTCCAATCGGCCCGCACCATCCACTTCTTCGTCACCCTCACCCTCGTCCTATTCGTCATCGTCCACGTCATCATGGTCTTCATGGTCGGCTTCCGCGGCCGCATGCGAGCCATGATCACCGGAAAGGAGCAGTCATGACAAAAACCTCGCGTCGCAACCTAATCACCGCCGGGCTGGCCTCGACGGCCGGAGTCGCCGTCGCCGCCAAGTTGGCGGAACAATACGGATTAGTGCCGCCCGACAACGGTGGCGTCTACGGTCCCGGCGAAACGCTCACCTATGCGGCGCAACGCCTCCTCTCCGGCTCCTCCCTCGCCCGGGAGTTCCCCACGAGTAAGATCTCGAAATCGCCCTACCCCAACGGCAAGCCCCCGACCGACGAACTCTTCACCCTCCAGCAAGCCAATAACTTCGCCGACTGGAAGCTTTCCGTGGAAGGCCTGGTCGCCCGCCCAGCCACTTACTCGCTCGCCGATCTCCGCGGTCTCCCCGCCAAAACCCAGATCACCCAGTTAGCATGCGAAGAAGGCTGGTCCTACATCGCCGAATGGATCGGCGTTCCCCTCTCCCATGTCTTGAGCCTGGCCGGCGTTCTCCCGCAAGCGAAGTACGTCGTTTATGGGTCCATCCCCATCAAACGCCGCCGCTGGGACAGCGTCGACCTCGATGAAGCGATGCACCCCCAAACCCTCATCACCTATGCGATGAATGGCGCTGATCTCCCGGTCGGTCACGGCGGCCCCCTCCGTCTCCGCGTCCCCCGCCAACTCGGCTACAAGAGCATCAAGTTCATGACATCCATCACCGTCACCGACAGCCTGAAAGGCATCGGCAAAGGTCGCGGTTCCTCCGCCGCCGACGGAGCCTACTCCTGGTACGCCGGCATCTAGCGGCTTCTCCGGAGAGCCTCCCTTCGGAGACGTTGCGCCCGCGGCAACTAACGACCGAGCGCCTTGCCAATTGCCGCTTCCACCACCGGCACCATTAACTCATATCCCTTCGCATTCGGATGCAGCCCGTCCCCGGATAGCCCTTCCCGCAGCATCCCCTTCTCATCGGCCAGTGCCGTAAAGTAGTCGGCATAAACGGCCCCGACCCTTGCCGCGTACGCCTTCAGCCAATCGTTCAACGCCAGCACCTGTGCGGGCGGACGCCGCTCCGTCTGCTTCCGCGGCGTATAGTCGCTCACCGGCGTCACAGAACACAGTACCACCTTCATCCCGCGCCCCTGCGCCAGTTCGGTCATCGCCTCAATATTGTCGGTGATCATCTGCATCGTCACCGGCCCGGTGTTCCGCGCAATATCGTTCGTTCCAGCCAGCAGCACCATAGCCGCCGCTTTATGTCGCATCACGTCCGGCATCATCCGCACCAGCATCTGCGGCGTCGTCTGCCCGCTAATCCCCCGATTCACGTAAGGCCTGCCGGGGAACGACTGCGCCAGCTTCCAAGCGTCCGTGATCGAATCGCCCAGAAAGACAACCCGTCCCGCCTCCGCCCCCCGCGCCGCCACCGCCTCGTTATCCGCCGCATACCGGCCCAGTTGGTTCCAATCCTGCAGCTGATCCGCCAGCGTCTGGGCCGCCGTCGCCAGGCAACAGTTGGCCTTAATCGGCGGCGCCTGCTCCACCACTTGGCCGATCGCGGGCAAAGCACCCATCAAGAAAAAAGAGACAACACAGTGACGATACATATCTCGTTCATCCTACTTCACCTTCTTCTTCCCCGCCGCATTGCGCTCCACCCGCAACTTCCACGCCACCCGCAGAGCCCCGGCCATAACCGCTTCGGAAGCGGCCGCCAGAATGACATGCGTCGCCCCCATACGACCCCATCCCCCGGAGACCGGCAGGAACAACTCCGGTGCCTCGCTCACAAACTCCGCCTGCTGCTCCGGTGTCAACATCAGGTTCCCATAGCCTTCTCTCTCCGAAGCCAACGTCGCGAAGATCCGTTTTCCGACCCGAAAATCAGCCGCGCCCATATGCGAGCCCTCTTCGGCCCCTTCCAGGCTCAGAGCCAACCGTCGAAAATCACCTGCGTCCATCCCGCTCATTCTATAGCGTTACCAGTGCATGGAGAGCTTCGGGGTAGCTTTGCCATGACGAGGGATACAATGAAGATATGATCAACCGCCGCGCATTGTTCTTGGCCACCCCGATCCTCTGGGGCGCCCCGGCGGCATCAGTCAACATCCTATACGAAGATCGCGAAACCGCGTTACCGTCCACCCGCCTCGAAAACGGCGACCTCTGGATCCCTTCCTCCTCCCTCCCGGCGATCAACGGTTTCGAGGTCAAGCCCCAAGGGGCCTGCCGCGCCGATATCTGCATCCCCTTGCCGAAGCAATTGAAGCGAGGGAACTGGATCAACCTCACCGGCTTTGCCCGCAAAGTCCGCCAATCCTTCGTCCACGAAGGCAACCTTTGGAGCTTCGGCGAAATGCCCGCCCTCCGCTTCAGCTTTCTGCAATCCCGCGTCGCCCCTGACTTTGCCGTGGCCGACCGCCAAGGCAAGCCCGTCCGCCTCACCGACTTCCGCGGCCGTAAGATCCTGTTACTCAGTTGGGCCTCCTGGTGAGGGTGCCGTCTCGATCTGCCAGGCTGGCAGACCATCTATCAGGAACTCAAACCCCAAGGCTTTGAACTCGTCGCCGCCGCGCAGGATACGGGCGGAGAAGCCGCCGCGGGTAAGTGGTACGACGCCGCCAAGGCCACTTACACGACACTCGTCGATACCGCTCACTCGATCAGCTCCGCCTATCAACTAACCAACGTCCCGGCCGGGGTCTGGATCGACGAACAAGGCCGCATCGTCCGCCCCGCCGAAACCGCGGCCCCCAAAGACCAGGAACTGAAAATAGGCGGCAAGATCATCCGTACCCAGGGCGACGCCTACGTCGCCGCCCTGCGCGATTGGGTCGCCAAAGGCCCCAAGAGCGAGTTCGTCCTTTCCGACGACGAGTACCAACGCCGCGTCAAGGAGCGGAGCCCCGCCGAGACCGAGGCCGAAGCGTCCTTCAAACTCGCCGTCGCCCTCCGCCAAAAGGGCCAACCCGACCTCGCCCAGAAGTGGTTTCAACGCGCCGAACAACTCAATCCCGAAAGCTGGAACTATCATCGCCAGGATTGGAGTTTCTCGCCGGACGCCGGCAAACGATGGATGGACAAGTTCCAGAAGTCGACGACCGATTACTACCCCCCGCTCGACATCAAACCGCCCTCGAAAAACTAAGTGGTCGCGGATTCGATATGATAGCGGCGCGAGGTACTCTTCACTTCGCCGTAACTGCCATGCCTTTTCTCCGCCCCGCCCTCGTCTGCTGTTTCGCCCTCAGCGCCTTCGCCCAGCCCTTGCCCGATGGCCACCCTCGCCTCCCCGAATCCGGCCAGCGCCAGAAGCTTTCCGCGCTCACCGCCTCCGTCCGCGGCGAGGCCGCCGCCCCCGCCGGGCCCATCGTCCGGCGTAACTTCATCGACGAACACATCTTCGGGGCCATGCAGCGCGACCACATCCCCCACGCGCCTCTCGCCTCCGATGAAGAGTTCTTCCGCCGCATCCATCTCGACCTCACCGGCCGCATCGGAAGCTCCCTCGACCTCGATAAATTCGTCGCCTCCCCGGACCCCGCCAAGCGCGACAAACTGATCGACGAACTCACCGTCTCCCACGCCTTCAAAGCCCGCTGGACTTACTGGTTCGGCGATCTCGCCAAAACCGCCGCCAACCGCGTCGGCAACGAAGGTAAGAATCTCTTCTATAAGTGGATCTATGACAACATCCACCTCAACCGCCCCTACAACGAAATCGTCCGCGACATGCTCACCGCCAACGCCTCCAGCAACTGGTACAACGGCCCGGCGAGTTATGTCGCCCGCTGGGTCGTCATCGGCTTGACCTGCGAGGATACCGTCCACGAAGACACCTCCGACGAACTCGCCATCTCCTCGGTCAAGCACTTCATGGGCGTCGATCTCTCTTGCGTCTCCTGCCACGATGGAGCCAACCACCTCGAAAAAATCAACCTTTACCTCGCCTCCCGCAAACGCGAAGAGCTTTGGAAGACGGCGGCCTTCTTCGGCGGCACCCGCGTCCTCCGCCGCGTGGAGATCGATACCAGCCGCGACGAATACTCGATTGACGATGACGGCCCCGGCTATGACGCCTCCGCCCGCACCGTCGTCCGCGTCCCCCGCAACGGCAAAGGCAAGCTCGCTCCCGCCTTCCTCTTCAACGGCGCGACGCCCTCTCCCACCAAACCCCTTCGCTCCGAATTCGCTCGGATCCTCACGAGCCACCCCCAGTTCGACCGCTCCACCGTCAACATGTTCTGGGCCGAAATGATG
>JBKJLJ010000833.1:0-9451 GCA_046597015.1 Bryobacteraceae bacterium | reverse complement strand
TATGACATTTCTCAAAACACGAAGCGCAATCCGAGCTGGATATTTCGTGGAAAGTTAGATTGTCCGTTGTCGCGGAAAATCCTGCCGAAGTTCGGCGAGGTCGGGTCCAGGTTGGGGTCAGAAGAAAAAACGGCGGTGTTGAAGGCATTGAAAGCATCGACACGGAACTGCATGTTCCAACCTTCCCGGATCCTGGTGTTTTTGATGAGCGAGCCGTCGAGAGTGGTGGCCCACTGATTGCGCAGGTTGCCATAGCGAATGGGGGTGGTGCGAAGAGAGTTAGGCGGCCGAATCTGGAAGACCGGCTGCTCGCCGGGAAGGACATTGCGCACCGCGCCATTTACGTCTATGACGCCGGTTGTGAATAAGCGATCCCAACTCGGATTTTGGAGGCGGGGATCGCCCAGTAGATACACGTTTCCTGGAACGGACATGGGGTCCCCCGATTGCATTACCGTCATTAAGACAGCCTGCCAGCCGCCGACAAGTCCGCGAACGACTGGGTGACGATTGGCAAGGAATTTCCGTCCTTTGCCGAAGGGTAATTCATAGCTTGGGGCGATGACCAGGCGATGGGTACGGTCCCAATCGACGAGAGACCTGGAGGGTGCCGGGTCCTGGGCGTTGAGATAGTCCACCGCTTCAATATTTTTCGAGAAAGTATAGGTAGTGGTGAAGCTGAGACCGTGGGAGTATCGCTTCGTTGCCGTCACCTGCAGCGAGTTGTACCAGATTCTGCCGGTATTCAGTTGTTCCGTGCTGAATCCGGTGAACTGCGGAAAGGGGCGGAGGAGTTGGGAGCGGGCGACGGTGGAATTATCTAAGCCGGTCCCGGGGATGAGTCCGGCAAAAGGATTCGGCACTTGCTGGTTGAGAAAATTTGGATTTCCTCCGAGCGCTGGATTTCCAAGATTGAGCGTTTCGACGCTGACCTCGTTGAACCCCCTGGAGGTCGACTGCGCCATGGACCGGGAGCCCACATAGGAAACGTCCAGGAGGATGTTACCCGGCAGTTGACGTTGGATACCGAATGAAAACTGATGAACGTAGGGCACGCGGAAGTCAGGATTGATGAAGCTGGGACCTTGGCCGAGAAACGTCAACATCCCGAGCGAGGCTCCGGGAGGTTGAAGAATGCCGGTGGGAAACGGATTATTCAGGTTACTCGCCGGGGTGCGGTTGGCGTCGAGCGATGAGATGAGGGGCGTGGACTGGGAGAAGCCGTTGAGATTCCCGCGGAACGTTGGGTTCAGGAAGAAAAGACCCCAACCGCCGCGAATGACGGTCTTATCATTCAAGGCATAGGCCGCGCCGATGCGGGGTTGGAAGTTGTTCCAGTCCGTGGAGGCGGGGGAACGAGGATTTCCGTCGACGCCGGCAAAACCGATGCCGCCTTTCACTGCGAAGCCAGGAAATCGGGTCTGGTCGATGCGTGCGGCGATCGGGTTATTGCGACCGGCGAAAAATCCGTAATTCATGCGGTTGTATCGCTCGGTGAGGGGCAAATTGATGTCCCACCGGAAACCGACATTCAGGGTGAGTTTGCGGGTGAGCTTAATGTCGTCCTGAATCCAGGGCGCGTAGTAGATCCACTGGAAATACGGTTGGGCAACATTGGCGACCGATCCGGATTGCGCGTATCCCAGCAGGAACGAAGCCGTACCCACACCCGAGGTTGCATCCTGGACCAAATAATCGCGACCGGTGAAACTGCGAGTGAAGTTGTAGGTGCCCGCGGCGGCTCCGGGACGCAATTGGGTGTATCGCGTCATGCGGAAATCGAGACCAGCTTTGAGGGTATGTTTGCCTCGCACGTGAACCAGGTTTGGCTGAAAGGAGAAGACCGTGGTCGGTTCGAAGGTCACGTTGCCGGACCCGTGGCCGAGGCTGCGGACGTTGGCGATGGAGACCTGAGGAAACAAATTTGGCTTCGGCAGTTGATCGACTAGGGACTTGGGGAATCCGAGTTGGGTGTTGTCGAAGCCGGTGTTGCCAAACGGGGTGAGATCCTCGACCCAGTAGGTGATGGCGGTGCGCAAATTTAATATCGTTGCCGGTGTGATGTTGGAAATATAATCGAGCACCGCGCCGTTATTGCGCTTGCCTCCGTTGCGGTAGTCGCCCGCAACACCGGGGATACCGCTCGTATTGCGGAGCTGCTTGAAATCGTTTCCGGACCAACGCCCATAAATTCGATTGCGGGAGTTGATGGTGTGATCGATGCGGGAAGTCAGATTAATGAATTTGAAGCTCCCGACGTTGGGATTCAGGAAGAAATTGTTTTGCCAGGCGACGGAGCCGGGAGTGGAGGTATTTGGTTCCGGATAGAGTTTGAGCATATTCGCGGCAACGGGTGAGATTCGATTTGCCGGAATCAGGTTGCCGGGGAAAACGGAACGGACCCAGGTATTGCCCTCGAACCGGCCGGTGAGCGGATCGTAAATCGTGAAGGGGACGCCGTTATTATCCAAGGTTTTCGAGAAATCCCCGCGGCGCTGCTCGGTCGACGGTACGGAAGAGATTGACTCCGAAGGATAGTAGGTGTCTTCCCGGTATCCTTCATACGCAAAGAAGAAGAAGGTACGATCCTTTCCGCTGTACAATTTCGGGATGGTGATGGGGCCTCCCAGAGTGAATCCGTACTGATCGAGGGCGTTCCCTTGGCGATCGGCGCCCTTGGAATTGTTGGCGAACGTGTTGGCATTGAGAGGGGTCCGTTTGAGAAATTCGTACACCGAGCCGTGCCACCGGTTCGTGCCGCTGCGGATCGATATGTTGATGACGCCGCCGCCGGTGCGGCCATACTGGGCATCGTAGGCGCCTGTCATGACTTTAAACTCTTGCACCGCATCCACGGAGGGGACGAAGGCGACATTATTCACGCCGTTATACACCGCATTGTTGGGTGCGCCGTCCAGGAGAAATTCATTATTTGTCCCGCGACCCCCGTTAATCGACCATGACGAAATACCGGAGTTTGAAAAGGGATTCAGATGTTGGGAGCCCGAGGTATGCATGATGCCCGGGGTGAGCACCGAAAGCATGATGGGGTTTCGTATGTTGAGGGGTAAGTCGGCGACGGTTTTATTGTCGATGACCAGACCGCGATCGGCTTTCTCCATATCGAGAAGGGCCGCTTCGCTGCTGATCGTCACGCTGTCGGACACCTGACCAATCTGAAGGGCCACATCGATGACGGCCGATTGGCCGACATGCAGTTCGATTTCGTCCCGAACAAATCCCCTGAACCCCGCCTTCTCCGTAGAGAGGCGATAGGTACCGGGATTGAGGAATAGGAACCGGAACTGACCGGCCTTATTCGTTACGGCGTCGAAGGTGACTGACGTTTCGCGGTTCATCAGCCGAATCCGTGCTTCGGTGACGACAGCTCCGGTTGCGTCGGAGATGGTTCCGCTGAGGGTGGCGCGTGTTTCCTGCGAATAGGCCACCGCAGTGGATATGAGGGCAATGGAAATCAGGGAGAGGGAGAGTTGCATGGTTTCCTAAAATGAAGCGGACCTTAGTATTTCACGGATTTTGCCAGCGAAGGCGTCCTGCCGGCCGAGGAACGGTTCCGAACCGTTCCCCACTTGCTCTCGACGGAATCAAAGCATAAGATCGATTTGCGTTCTCACCGAGGGAGTTTCATGAAATCTATCACCCACAATTTGATGTTCCACCTGTCGTGCTGCGCCGCCCCGAGGTGGGCACAATTGACCACTGCAACTTTTGCGGGGTCGTTGGCCCTACTTCTTCTGAGGAACTCGCGCACAACGGACTCGCTCCGGCACGGCAGGATGGGCGAGTTCCTCGCCCTTTGGTGCCGTGCCCTCGCGGCCTGTGCGCTTTTGAGTAGCACCGCTGCCTTGTCCCAAGTCACGACAGCGACGCTGTACGGCGTCGTGCTTGACCAAACGGGTTCCGCGGTGCCCGGTGCTTCGGTCACCCTCACTCATCTGGAAACAAATGCTTCCATCGTAAAGACGGCGGATCCGACCGGCGAAATTGCGTTCGATTTCTTACGCGTCGGTGCGTATTCCGTCCGGGTGGAGGCAGCGGGCTTCAAGCGGCACGAGCTGAAGGGTCTGGAACTCGCTGCGGCCCAAACTGTCCGGCATACGTTCTCGCTGGAGATTGGGTCAGTCGCGGAGTCAGTTAACGTTGAGGCGGCCGCGCCGCTGATCAACACTGCGACGTCGGAGCAGGTGCAAACTTTTGAAGCGATGAAAGTGACGGAACTCCCGCTGGGGCGCCGCAATGTCAGCAACATTCTCCGCCTTTCGGCGGGAGTCGATTCCGGGAGCGGCCGTAGCCCGCGGCTGAACGGCATCGGCGCAAGCGGAACCGGGATCAGTGTAGACGGGACTGACGCCAACTCGAATCCAGAACAGCGGAGCATGGCGCAGTATGGGGCCCGAAACTATATTGACGTGATGAGTATCGACGCCATCCAGGAGGTACAGCTTGTCCGAGGTATTCTGCCAGCCGAATATGGCAGCGTCGTTGGCGGCCAAGTAAACATCATCTCCAAGTCAGGCACCAACAGTTGGCACGGTACGTTGTTCGAAAACTATCAGTCGCATGTGCTGAATGCGCGCAATCCCTTCGTTGCGGCAAGAAGGGCCGACGGCTCGGAAATACGGAAGCCGCGCATTGTATTCAATCAGTTTGGCGGCACTCTTGGGGCTCCTATCGTCAAAGACCGCGTATTCGGCTTCGCTACCTATGAAGGCTACCGCGAATCCGCGTCCCGGCGGGTCAACGGCACGGTGCCCACGCAGTCCTTCCGCGACGAAATCTTGAGGGCATTGCCGTTTCCGGAAACGAAGCTGATGATGGGCGTGTTGCCCTTGCCCAACGTTCCCATCAATGGCGACGTGGGCTCGTTCGAAGGAATTCGCAATGCTACGAGTCGTGAGAATCATATCGTGCTGAAGGGTGATGCCCGCTTGACCTCCATGAGCAATCTGGCGGTTACCTACACGCGCATGCGGCCGTTCGGACTTGACCCCAGTTACTATGTTGGTGGCCAAAACGACCGAACTTACGCCTACGTCCAAGACCGGATCACCTCGAGCTTCACCACCGGCGGAGCCAGTTGGATGTCGGAAAGCCGCTTTGGTTGGAACTTTAACGACATGAAACGCCTTGACGCATACTTCAACATCAAGGATCCGAAGGGCGGGACTGAACTTGCGCCATGGGATCGAAGTATCCCCAGAATTTCTATTGCCGGCGCATCGGGCTTTGGCGTGGGAGGGGCGGAAATCTGGGACATGTTCGGGACGACATACAGCTTCGATCAGAAAATCTCCCGCCGCATGGGGAAGCACTCTTTCAAATTTGGCGGCAAATATGGTCTGAATACCGGTTTCCGGAGTAACCCGGAAAACCCGTCTTTTTCGTTCCAAAGTAAAGCGGATCTCCTGAATAACATCCCCAGCAGCGTTACGCCCACCTTTGGGTCTCCGCCCTACAGTTCTCGCATGCATGAGTTAGGCCTCTTTATGCAGGATGACTGGCGCATTACGTCCCGTCTGGTTCTCAACCTGGGGTTGCGATACGACTTTTATTCGAAAAACGTTTCGACGCCTACCACTACCATCGCCGCGGGCTTCTATAATCCGGCTCCGCCAACGGATTGGGCTAAGTTCGACTTTGGCCCGGCACGGGATCCCAAGAACCCATACAATAACGACGGTTGGGTGAATCTGGGACCACGGGCTGGGTTTGCGTACGACCTGGATGGGAAGGCCAAGACGGTTGTCCGGGGTGGTTTTGGAATCCTGTTTAGCCCTCAGATGCCGGGGGTTGTCCGCCAGGCCGTGGCGAATCCGCTTGTCCCCTTCCGCGTAAGCTGGAGTTTGGCCGAAGCCCGCGATCTGGGCCTGGCCTTTCCGCGGTACACCGACCAGTTGCGTCAGGTGGTCGAAAGGCAGGCAGCGACCAGCGCCGTTCGTTTCCCGTTCTCAGCGATCAATCCGGGACTGCAAAACCCCTACGCCATGCACTATCAGTTCAATATCCAGAGGGCGATCACTTCGTCGTTGATGGTAGAGACGGGCTACGTTGGCAACCGAGGTGTGAAGTTCATTTTGCATCGTGTCCCGAACCTGCCCAATCGCCTGACCGGAATCCGGCCTAACCCCAACATTATTTTTGGTGGCTACTACGTCGACAACTCGCAGAACACCAATTACAACGCCTGGCAGACATCCGTGCGAAAGCGGTTTTCCCGCGGGCTCTCCTTTGACGGCCACTATACGTTCGGCAAGACCCTCGGTATCTCCGGCGGCGATATCGGCGCGTACTATGGCTCGGACAACGACAGCAATAACATCCAGGATTTTAATAATGCCAGGGCCGACCGCGGTCCGAATCCAGGGGATACGGCGCATCGTTTCGTTGCCAACTGGATCTACGAACTTCCGAGGTTGGCGAACGCAAACTCCTTTGTTCGTGGCGCCATCGGCGGCTGGGAAGTCAGTGGCATCTTTAACACTCGCGCCGGGGAACGCGTGACAGTGACCCAGACTTGTGCTTCGGGACAGTACTGCCGTCCGGATTATGTGGGCGGAGCGACTTCCTTCCCGAACTGGAAGGAAAAATCGACGGACCGTTGCATTGCCGGGGCCCGCTGCACGCTTCAGTATTTGGACATTAATGCCTTCGCGTTAGTCCCCGTAAACCCGCAATCGCGAATTGCCATTCGACCCGGCAACCTGGGGAACGGTTCCATCCGCGGTCCCGCGACATGGAGCACGGACATCTCGCTAGCCAAAAATTTCAAGATGACCGAGAAAACGAACGTCCAATTTCGCGCTGATATGTTTAACGCTACGAACCACGTAAACTACAGCGGACCAACTGCCGGGATCAATTCGGCTACGTTTGGTCAAATCAGCGGCACGGGCGGAATGCGGGTTGTGCAGCTAAACGCCAAGTTCCGATTCTGACCACCGTTCGAGGGGTTGGGGAATTTACGAGAGCATTTCCTTGATCGCTTCTTCACAAACAATGGCCGGCCGCTCGGCTCGGCCATTGCGTTAGAACTCGAACTTGACGGCGACCTGCATGACGCGGGGGCCGCCGCGGCCGCGGTCGACAACTTTCGTGATGATGCCTCCGCCGAGGAGGTTGAATTGGCGTTCGGGGAGTTGGAAGTTGGGGTGGTTGAGGATGTTGAAGAGTTCGTAGCGGAATTGGAAGTTGCGGCGCTCGCGGAGGCGGAAATTCTTGAGGAGGGCCATGTTAATGAATTGCTGGCCGGGGCCATCGAGGATGTTGCGGCCGGAGTTTCCAAAGGTAAAAGGCCGGAAGCCATTGGGGCTGACCTCGCAGGAGGTGCGGGAGGCACAACGGGGGACGGGTTCAAAATCGGTGAGCTGGAACCAGGGGTAGTCGACGCCTCGTCGACCGGCGAGGGTAGTGGCGGGAAGGCCGGAGCCGAGACGGTTGGGGCGGAGGGATTCGCCGAGGTTCGTATCGATGTTGGCTGAGGTGACGGTGAAGGCTTGGCCGGAGTAGAAGGCGGCGGTGCCGGTGAGTTGCCAGCCGCCGACGAGGCCTTGACCCCAGCCGCGGGCCGCGGGCAGGAACTTGCGGCCATGGCCGAAGGGGAGGGGGGCGGAGAAGACGGCGGTGACGACGTGGCGGCGGTCGAAGTCGGAGCGACCGCGTTCGGACTTCAGGTCACGGGAGTTTTGGGCGCCGGCGAAGCCGCCCGTGGAGGTCCCGCTGATCTGGCTGGCGTCGTCAATGGACTTGCTGAGGGAGTAGTTGAGGCGGACGAAGGCACCGCGCAGTTGGCGGCGCAGGGAGACTTGACCGGCATGATAGACGGAGTTGGCCCCGAACGAGTAGTAGTTGACGGTGTTGATGCCGGGGATGGGGCGGGGGAAGGGAATGTTGGCTTGATAGGCTTCGAGGGAGCGGAGGGGTTGGTTGATGTCGTACTGGCGGCCGAGGTGGGAGCCTTTGGAGCCGACGAAGCCAACTTCGAGGCCCCATCCGGGGGCGAGCTCGCGTTCGAGCGTGAAGTTGTAACTTTGTAAGTCGCCCAGCTTGGGGCGGGGGTCGTAGCCGTTGGAGTTGGTGGAGTTGCCTTCGGTGGCGCGGCTATCGGGGAAGGGGTTGGAGAGGGTGACGAGGGAGGTGTCGGTCGAGAGGCGGGAGAAGGTTTGGTTGACGGAGAAGGGGAAGCCGGTCATGAGGGAGATACGGATGGGATTGAGTAAGTGGCCGGTGAAGAAGATGCCGTAGCCGCCGCGAAGGACGGTGGTCCGGCGTTGGCCGGGTACGCGCCACGCAAAGCCGAAGCGGGGGGCGAAGTTGATTTTATCGGGGAAGACGAGGGAGCGGGGGCGGCCGATATCGTGGGCGAGGACGACGCGATCCTGGAGGTTGAAGCGGGCGAGGCGTTCGGGGAGTTGGGGAAGGTTTTTGTCGTCGGCGATGATGATTTTGCCGAGGCCGGGGTCAAAGTTGGAGGCGCGGTCGTAGCGGTCGACGGGAGGCAGGTCGAGTTCGTAACGGAGACCGAGGTTGAGGGTGAGGGAGCGGGTGACTTTGAAGTCGTCGGAGAAGTAGGTGCCGAGGCTGAAGGAGCGGAGGTAGTTGCGGGTGGTATCGGCGGTGCGGGTGGTGGATTGGAGGAGGCCGAGGAGGGTATCGGCGACGGAGTGGTTGGTCCAGTTGCGTTGGAAGGTAAAAGTGCCGCGGGAGTTATCGTTGAAGGGTTGGTTGAAGCGGGTGCGTTCGATGTCCCAGCCCCATTTGACGGTGTGTTTGGACTTGATCCAGGTGAACTTGTTACTGGCGAGGAAGGTGGTTACGGCGTAGTGTTGGGGTTGGCCACTGGCAGCGCCGAGGGGAAGATAGTCCTGGACGAGGAAGCGGGGGAAGCCGGTGAGTGACTTGTCTTTGGTGGTACCGGTGATGCCGAGTTCGGCGGCGATGTCCTGGCCCTGGAATTTTTCGCTTTCGCGGGTGTCGCTGCGGTTGAAGCCGGCGCGGGCTTCCATGATGAGGTAAGGGGTGAAGATGTGGGTCCAATCGAGGCCGGCGAGGTGGCGGGGATCGTTGGTATAGGTGGGCCAGAGGCCGAGGCCGCTGCCGGCGAAGGGGTTGGTGTTGTTGGCGAGGCGGTACTGATGGCGAAAGGCGACGACGTTTTGGCCGGAGAAGCGGTGGTCGAGTTTGACCATGTAGCTATCGGCGCGGTCGTAGTCTTTGGCGGTGCTGATGTAATTGTTATTGGGGTTGATGCGATTGGGGAGGGGGTAATAGGCGAGGAGGCGGAGGGCAATGGGATCGAAGCGGGAGGGGGGGACCTTGTTAGCGGGGAAGCAGGCGGTGGCGACGGTGGCGGTGCAGGAGCCGGAGGCGAGGGGATCGCGCAGATAGAGTTTGGCACCGGTGATGGGGACGGTGGATTGGGAGAAGTCACCGG
>JBKJLJ010000791.1:0-4168 GCA_046597015.1 Bryobacteraceae bacterium | reverse complement strand
TGGATCAGATGCCGTACGGTCCGTTCTTCGGCCGGTACACGTTTGCCAACTATATGTCGCTGGGGCGATACCCGAGCAACAACATTACGAACACGTTTACCCAGCGGGACTATCTGCGGGCGGACGCGACGTCGGGGAATTCGATCGCTTCCTGGCTGCTTGGGACGCCGTCGAGCGGGTCGATCAACTACAACGTGTTTCCGATCTTTTCGTTTCCCTACATCGCGCCGTGGGTACAGTCGGACTGGAAGATTTCGCGGAAGTTGACGGTGAACGCGGGACTGCGGCAGGACTATAACGTGCCGCCTTCGGAACGGTTTGACCGATTGAACCGGGGGTTTGACACGAACGTGAAGTCGCCGCTGAACGCGATGATTGACCGGGAGCGGTTCCCCGACTTTCCGGAGATTCGCGGGGGGCTGGCGTTCGCGGGAGTCGGGGCAACGCCGCGGCGGGCGGCGGACCTGGATTGGCAGACTTTTCAGCCGCGCGTAGGATTTGCTTGGTCGTTGACGGGCAAGACGGTGCTGCGCGGCGGATGGGGGCGGTTTCACTCGAACCCCAATAATGAGTACTTGCAGACGACCGGATTCAGCTTGTCGACGCCGCTTGTGTTTTCGACCAACGAGAGCCGGAGCCCGGTGAACAACAAGATCAACGATCCATTTCCGACGGGGGTTCTGACGCCGTATGGTAGCGATTTGGGACCGCTGACTTACGTCGGGCGAGGGGTTAGTTTTGTGAACCCAAAGTTCCGGATCCCGGCGGTCAACTCGTTCTCGATCGGCTTGCAGCACTTGCTGTTCAAGGGCGCGAAGCTGGAGGTGACGTACTCGGGGAGCCGGGCGCAGAACCTGCAGAATTCGAAGCTCTACAACGAGGCCGAATACGGGTTTCGGGACCAATGCAGCTTCTTGAACGGGGGTAACCCGGCGTACTGCGACCAGTCTTTGCCGAACCCGTTTCGGGGTCTGGCACCGCTTGAAGGAACGACCTGGTACGAGTCGATAAACTTGTCTCGGGCGCAACTCTACCGGCCATATCCGCAGTACGGCGCGCTGACCGAATTGATGCGGAACGAGGGCGGAAGCTGGTACAACTCCGTGCAGACTTCGCTGACGATTCGGAACAAGTGGACGAACCTGCTGGCGAACTATACGTTCTCGAAGAACGTGGAGCGGAACGGATTTTTGGACCCGCTGCGGGACGTGATGCAGCAGGGGCTGGCATCGTTCGACAAGCCGCACCGCTTGGTTATCAGCGCGGTGACGCCGATTCCTTTGGGGAGAGGGACGAGCGGATGGCGGGCTAGGGTGCTGAAGGGTTGGGAGACGTCGACGATCTATTCGTTGCAGTCTGGCCGGCCGCAACCGTTGCCGGGGAATGTGCTCTACGTGAAAGAGGCTAAATTGCCCGTGAATTGGGACGGAGCGCGGGTGCAGGGCTGGAACCCTTGTGTGCAGCGTTGGAACGAGAACAACACGATTACGTTTATGCCATACAGCTTGGAGGCGGGTTGTAAGGAGCCGAACTTCTTGATTCTGCCGCGGTTTTCGCCTCGGTTCACCCCGTTCCGCGATGGGCGTTTGCGGGTGCAGGGGTCGAAGATGCTCGACATGTCGCTGAACAAGACGACCCAGTTAAACGAGCGGTTTCGGGTGCAGTTTCGGGCCGAGGTGTTCAACGTGACGAACTCCTTCTTCTTGGTGAACGCGCAGTTTGAGACCGACCCGGAGAACGTGAACTTTGGGAGCATCATCAAGGCGGCGACGAGCGCGCCGAACTCGAACTACCCCCGGCAGATTCAATTGGCCGTAAAGTTCCTCTGGTAGAGCGAGCGCTACATCATGGGCTTGGAGGCGCGGCTGGCGGGCGGTGAGGCGCGGACGGCCCGTTCAAAGGCCCAGGCGCGGATTTGGGTGATCTGCTCCTTCATCGTGCGGGCGAGGGAGACGATGCTGACGGCGGTCGTGATGAGGTCCTGGTTTGTGAGATCGCGATCCGCAAGGCGGGCCTTCGTGATGGCGGAGACGACGCATTGTTCGACTTCGGCCCCGGACCAGCCGACGGTGAACTGGGTGAGCTGATCGAGATCGAGGCCCGCGAGGGGGACGCCCCGGCGTTGGAGGTGGATGCGGAAGATCTCTGTGCGCTCGTCGTCAACGGGGAGATCGACGAAGAAGACTTCGTCGAAGCGGCCTTTGCGGAGGAGTTCGGCTGGGAGGACGTCGATGCGATTTGCCGTGGCGGCGACGAAGAGGCCGCGGGTTTTCTCCTGCATCCAGGTGAGGAAGAAGCCGAACATACGGCCGGATTCGCCGCCGGTGACCTGGGTGGAGACAGCGTTCTCGATCTCGTCGAACCAGAGGACGGCGGGGGCCATTTCTTCCATCATGCGGCAGGATTCGGCGAAGACGACTTCCGGCTTGCCGTGGCGGCCGGAGAAGATCTCGTTCATGTCGATGCGGTACAGGGGAAGGCCAAAGCAACTGGCGATGGCCTTGACGGAGAGGCTTTTGCCGCAGCCGGGGATGCCCATGAGCAAGACGCCTTTCGGGACGATTTCGGAGCTAACTTCGTCTCGGAGCTCGAAGAGCTTTTGGCGGTCAGTGAGCCATTTCTTGAGGCCGTCGAGGCCGCCGATTTCGTTAATGTTGGTGGGGGTGGGGAGGAACTCGATGACGCCGCTGCGATTGACGAGGAGGCGCTTTTCTTCGAGCAGGGCGGGGAGGGAGGTGGCGCTGAGAACTGGGTTGGCGGCGAGGGCGCGGCGGAGGGCGAAGCGGGCTTCGTCGAGGGTGAGACCCTTGAGCGCGCGGGCGAATTGATTGACGAGGGGGAGGGCCGCTTCGGGCCTTTCGTCGTGGAGGAAGGCGGCGAGTTCGACTTCATCCGGGGGGCGGAGTTCGACGAAGACGAGGCTGCGTTCGAGCTCTTCGGGGATGGCGCGGACGGGGGAGGTGATGACGATGAACTTCTGGCGATCGAAGCAGGCGGGTTCGGCGTCGCGGAGGCGACGGCGGACTGCGGAGGAGTCGCGGAGGGGTTCGTGGAAATCCTTGAGGTGGAAGATGGCGGGGTGGGTGTGGGCGATGATGAAGTCGAGCGCGCCGCGGGCTGATTCGGTGCCGGGAACGGGCGGTTGGCCGTGGAGATGGAGGCCTTCGGTGAGGCTCCATGTCCAGACGGGGAGGGCTAGTTCGGCGAGGAGGCGGCCGATGCGGAGTTCTTCCGAGGAGCGGATGTAGGAGAGGGGGCGGCCGGATTGGAAGATTTCGCGCAGGGCGCGGGCGGCGCGGCTCTCGGGAGCGGAGTGGGTCATGAGTTAGAAGTGGCTCTTCTCAGTATGGACGCTGGAAACCTACCGAAGGCCGGGAGTGTTGACGGGAATGCTCCAAAGAGTTCCGCCGGCGGTGATGAAGAGGGTCTTGCGGTCGGGGTTGCCGAAGGCGCAGTTGGTGACCTCGTCGACCGGTACGGGGAGGAAGGTTAGGAGCTTGCCCTTGGGGGAGAAGACGTAGACGCCGCCCTTAAACTCGTCGGCGGTTTCGTGGGGCGGATGGGGCTTGTTGAGGCCGCCGGCGACGTAGAGGCGACCTTTGCGGTCGAGCTTGATGCCGTCGGGGCCGCGGCCGGTTTTCCAGTCAAAGAGCAGGCGCCGGGAGGCTGGGTCGACGGAGCCATCGGGGCGGAGACGGAAGCGGTAAAGCTTGCGGGCGCCGCCGGGGGAGTTGTTGTTGTTGTCGGCGACGTAGAGGGTCTTGTCATCGGCTGTGACGAAGACACCGTTAGGACGTTCGAGTTCGCCGGCGATGATGCGGGTGACCTTGCCGGGGGCGTCGATGCGGTAGACGCCTTCTTCACGCATCTCCATGGATTCGCGGGGTCCGTAGCGGGGGTCGGAGAAGTAGATGCGGCCTTTGGAGTCGATGGTGAGGTCGTTGGGAGAGTTGTAGCGGTGGCCTTCGTACTTGTCGGTCAGGATGGTGATGGTGCCGTCGAGTTCGGTGCGAGTGACGCGGCGATTGCCGGCTTCGCAGACGATGAGGCGGCCCTGGGGATCGAAGAGCAGGCCGTTGGAACCGCCGGAGGGGTTCCGGATTACCGTGGTGGAGCCGTCGGCGTTGCGACGCTGGATGCGGTTGCCGCCGCTGTAATAGAGGCCGCC
>JBKJLJ010000684.1:0-5449 GCA_046597015.1 Bryobacteraceae bacterium | reverse complement strand
CGTAACTCACTTGATACAACACGGCCCGCGCCGCGTTCTCCGGGTTCTGACCAATTTCCAAATACCAATCCACTCCCGCCGGCACCCGAACCGTCAAAAAGTACGAAGCATATGCGTTCCGCGCCACCGCCGGAGAAAGAATCTCGCGCGGCCGGCCCGACTGGTCGGCCGCCATCACCTCACCATCCACCCCGGGGCGCTGGAACTCACTCCGAACCGTCAGGTCCTGACCAAGTGCCAGCGCCGCGCAACTAATCAATACTGCAATCAACCGATCCATTAGCCCAAATCGTACTTTTCAATATGGACCGCCGCGTCACCCTTCACGAGCACCGGCCGGCCAAATATGCCCTCAAGCTCCTCAAGGTACTGGTTCTTGTGCGATTTCAGCACTTTCGCCACCTCGGGATGCACTCGCAGCATCACCTCTTTGCCGTCCACCGCCCGCGCCAGTTTCTGCGACTCGGCCAGAATCTCGCCAATCACCGTCTGCACGCTCTTCACCGTACCCGCGCCTTCACAATAAACGCACGGCATACACAACGTCCGCTCCAGCGACTGCTTCACCCGTTTCCGGGTAATCGCCACCAGCCCGAAATCATTGAATTGCAGAATCTTGTACGGCGCCCGATCCACCATCATGGCTTCTTCCAGCACCTGCATCACTTTCTGCCGATTCTTCCGCTCATCCATGTCGATGAAGTCGACTACGATGATGCCGCCCAAATCGCGCAACCGGATCTGACGGACGATCTCTTTAACGGCCTCGGTATTCGTCTTGACGATCGTATCTTCCAAGCGGTTCGACTTACCGACATACTTACCCGTGTTGATATCGATCGCCACCAGCGCTTCGGTCTGGTTGATCACAATGTAACCGCCAGACTTCAGCCATACCTTCGGCCGCAAAGCCTTTTCTAGCTCCGCCGTAATGTTAAAGGTGTCGAAGATCGGCACCGGACGGGTCCACAACTTCACTTTGCTAACGAGCGCCGGCTGGAACCGCTGCACGAAATTCACCGTGCTCTCGTATAACTCCTCGTTGTCGAGCCAAATCGTCTTGTAATCGGTCGTCAGCTGATCCCGCAACGTCCGCTGCACGATGTCCAGGTCATGATGCACGAGCAACGGAGCAGGGCGCTTCTCTGCCTTCGACCGGATGTCCAACCAAAGGTTGTACAGGAAGTTCATGTCCGCGGCGATCTCTTCCTCGCTCTGACCTTCGCCGGCCGTCCGAATGATGAAACCACCCGGCATCCCCGTGCGATGCGTTTGCAAAATCCGCTTCAAGCGCAACCGCTCTTCGTCCGACGCAATCTTCCGGCTCACACCGTTGTGATCCGTCGTCGGCATGTACACGCAGAACCGCCCCGGCAACGCGATGTGCGACGTGATCCGCGCACCCTTCGCACCGATCGGCTCCTTCGAAATCTGAACCAGAATCTCCTGGCCCGGCTTCAGCAAATCAGTAATTTGCGGTAAAGGCGGACGATCGCGACGCTCCCGCTCCCCACCCCCTTCCGAATTACCCTCAACACTCCGTTCCCGGTCCTTATCCCGGTCCCGGCCGCGGTCGCGATCCCGTCCCCGGTCCCTGTCCCGATCCGGTGGCCGTTCGGTCGACCGCTCCCGCACTTCCGGCGCAGCAGCGTTGACAATCGGAGGAGGAGCCGGATCATCGGTCGCGGCAACCGCCGGCGGCCCGTCAATCTCATTGCCTCGCTCTCGCGGGCCACGACGCCTACCCCGCGTGCGACGGCCTCTGGCCTGAAAACGCGAGTTCCGATCCCGATCCCGCAACGCCGCCGTCAAACTCTGCGGTTGCCGTGCAGGCTCAGGGCCCTCTTCACTCGGTTCACCGCCTTCCTCTTCGCCCTCCTCGTCGTCCTCATCTTCTTCCGACTCCGCCAAAACCTCTTCCCCACTCTCAGCCGCTATCGCTGCTTCCGCCGCCGCCTGAGCCGCGTCAATAACGTCTTCTTCCTTCGCGTGGTCAACGTGCAGGTCGATCTCCAGCTCTTCCCGAGCCTCGTCGATCGCTTCCTCTTCGTCCGCCTCTAACTCTTCTTCCACGCTGTGCGCCAACTCGATAGTCGGCTCAACCACAGGCTCGGCGATAACTACAGGCTCCGTAACAACTGTGGTTTCCGGCTCGGGTTCCGGCGCGGCAACTACGACAAAAGGCGGCGGCTCCGGCTCCACAGCGGCTTCCACCTGGGCCAGAACCTGCTCCACCACCGCTTCGTTTTCAACCTTCGCTGCGACTGGCTCCACCACCGCTTCGTGTTGGATCACCGGACGTACCGGCTGGCGGCGATACTTCGCCAGCGATTCCCCCGGCAGAATGATCGACTCTACAATCGGCGCCGCCCAAATCGATCCGGTCGGCTCGACACGCACCGAAGCAGCCTCAATCACCGGCGGCGGCGCCGAAACTACCGGCTCGATCTCCGCCGGACCCTCGTCCCCTTCGCCCTCACCGGCACTCGCATACTTAGAGTCCGGCAAATTTCCGGCCCCGCGCTCACGGCGACCACGACGCCGGCCCCGCCGACCCCGCCGATCCCGCTCCCGCGCCGCTTCGTCTCCCGCCAGGTTGCCATCCACTACCGGCGCTTCGCCCGCCGCTTCCGTCACGGGCGTTTCTTCACCCATCGGAGCGGCAACTACCGCCGCCACCGGCGCAGGGGGACGCGGACCACGATCCCGGTCGCGGTCGCGGTCCCGGCCTCCCCGTCCTCGATCCCGATCCCGGTCCCGCCCGGATTCGCTCGATCGCTCAATCCGTGGTTCCGACACCCGTTCCGCCGGGCGCTCGTCACCACTAACCTTGTCAAGGTCATCGTGATGCTCTTCAAAAAAGTCAGTCACGTATAAAAACGTGTCCCGCTCCAAACCGACGTCCACAAACGCCGATTGCATCCCGGGGAGCACCCTCGTGACCCGCCCTTTATGGATACTTCCCGCCAGCGAATACTCGTTCGCCCGCTGAAAATAAAGCTCTACTAACTGATCGTCCTCTAAAATCGCCACTTTTGTTTCGTGGCGGTTCGACGATATTACTAACTCTTTACTCATCGCCTACTCTCCTCGTGGAGCATGCGGCCTATCGGTACGGCGAAAGAAGGGCAAGAATGTCGCGCGTGCGGCTACTGAGCCGGCCTCGGCGGGAAATCGAATCCCAATTTTGATCTTGATCGGTCCTCTACGCCGGAGCTGCGATTGCCGCTGCTTCCAGTTCGATTCTTCAATTCACAAAACGCCGGAGCCGCACGTTGTGCACGAGCCCCAACATCATAAAAACGCTCAACATGCCGGATCCACCACTACTCATGAACGGCAGCGGAATACCCGTTACGGGCATCTTCCCCACCACCATCCCGACGTTGACTAGCATGTGAAATAACAACAGGGAGCAGACTCCCATACAGATATACATCCCCGCACGGTCCGGCGAGGTCTGCGCATTCTGCACAATCTGCATCAACAATAAAAAGTACAACCCTAAGACGACGACCACGCCTACGAATCCATGCTCCTCCGCAAATGCCGAGAAGATAAAATCCGTGTGAGGGACCGGGAGAAACTGCAGCTTTGTCTGCGTCCCCTTGGTCACCCCTCTACCCCACATGCCGCCGTTCCCAATCGCGATCTTGGACTGGATGATCTGGTAGCCTTCCCCTTTCGGGTCGCGGCTCGGATCGAGAAACGTTTCAATACGGCTCTTCTGATAATCCTTTAATAGGAACCAACTGGACGGGATCAGCAACACCGCGAGCACGCCAATACTCAAAGCGTACTGCCACCGCAATCCCGCCAGGAAGATGCCTGTCGCGAGAATCGGTAAATACGTGAGTGAAGTGCCCAAATCCGGCTGTTTCATGACCAACAACATCGGCAGCCCCACCAATCCAACCAGCTTCAACAGATCTCGCCAGTGAATGGCCTCTGTCTTCAGCTCGGTCAGAAATCGAGCCACCATAAGAACTACAACAATCTTAGCGAATTCCGAGACCTGTAGGAGTACACCCCCGGGAAGTGCTATCCAGCGCCTCGCCCCAAAGATTTTGCTCCCAATCACAAACGTCAGCAGGAGCAGAACCACCATGCCCCCATACAGCACCGGCACCTGCCCCAACAACGTGTGGTAGTCAATCGTACTGATCAGCCACATCAGCAACAACCCCGCCAACACCCACACCACCTGCTTCCACCACGCGTTCTGCCACTTCGTCCCCTGCGTCGCACTGAAGATTTGCAAAACCCCCAATCCGCAAATCAACAACGACAAAATCAACAACGCCCAGTCTAAATCTCGCAGCGTCCGATACGATCCCATCAGTTCACCGCGAACCCTTTCTGCCCTAACGGCGCCATCGCCAGCGTCGGCGTTCCTGTCACTTTCCGCGCTTTCTTATCGAAATACACTTTCAACACATCCCGCACAATCGGCGCCGCCAGCGGCCCATGCTCACCGTTTTCAAATAACGCGGCCACCACAATTTCCGGATTCGTCCGGGGCGCAAAACCCACAAACCAGGCGTTGTCCCGCAAATCCTTCGTAATCGTCGAACCGCGCGCCTTCGTATCATATCCGTAAAGCTGCGCGGTGCCCGTCTTCCCGCAAACCTCCACCCCGGGCAATCGCGCCGACCCGCCCGTCCCGCCGAGATTCACCACTCCATACATCCCGTAAACCACGCTCCCCGTATTCACCGGATTGATCGCCAACTTGTGCATCTCCCGTCGATTCGGGTCATTTACCAGATGCGGACGATTCCAAATCCCTCCGTTCGCAATCCCCCCGATCATCACGGCCAGCTGAATCGGCGTCACGTTGACATAGCCCTGGCCAATCCCTACGTTTACCGTATCGCCGCCCATCCACTTCTGTCGCAACGTCCGCGCCTTCCATTTCGAAGACGGCATCAGCCCCTTGCCCTCAAATGGCAAGTCGATCCCAGTCTCTTTTCCCAACCCAAGTTGGTCTCCATACTCAAACAACTTATCGATCCCCAGCAGGTTCGCCGTATTGTAAAAAAAAATGTCGCAACTCTGTTCGAGCGCCCGCTGCAAGTTCACCCGTCCGTGCCCCTTCCGTAGATGACAGCCCCAATGCCGGCCGTAAAAAGACATGCCGCCCGTGCAGTTAAAGGTGGTCTTATCGTCGATCACCCCCGCCTCTAAAGCAGCCAGAGCCACCAACGGCTTAAACGTCGACCCGGGAGCAAAATTCGATTGAATCGCCCGATTGAACATCGGCTTATCCGGATTTAAGATGATCTCATCCCAATCCTTCCGCCGAATCCGCCCCGCAAACTTGTTCGGGTCATACGCCGGACGACTCACCATCGCCAACACCTCGCCCGACCGCACATCCAAAGCCACCACCGCTCCCCGTCGCCCTTCCATCGCCAACTCGGCCACAATCTGCAAATCCAAATCTACC
>JBKJLJ010001043.1:0-10362 GCA_046597015.1 Bryobacteraceae bacterium | reverse complement strand
GCCGCGTCGTCGACATCTACGTCAACCTCGAAAGCGAAGATCTTGGCCGCGTCGCCACCGCCATCGACGCGCTCATCGCGCAGGAAAAGACCCCCGCCAACGTCAAGATCGATCTCCGCGGCGTCGTCCAAGGCATGCGCCAAAGCTTCACCAGCTTCGGCGGCGGCCTCCTGCTCGCCGTGGCCCTCCTGTATCTTGTCCTCGTCGCGCAGTTCCGCTCCTTCCTCGATCCCATTATTATTTTGCTCGCCGTCCCTCCCGGCCTCTCCGGCGTGCTTTTTATGCTGTACACCGCCGACACCACTCTCAACGTCATGTCCCTCATGGGCATCGTCATGATGGTCGGGATCGTGGTCTCCAACTCCATCCTCCTAGTCGATTTCGCACATAAACTCCGCGCCGACGGCCTCGACGCTCAAGACGCGATCGCCTCCGCCGCCCGCACCCGGCTTCGCCCTATTCTCATGACCTCCCTCGCCACCATCATCGGACTGCTCCCCATGGCCGCCAAGCTCGGCGCGGGCAGCGAGAGCTACGCCCCGCTGGCCCAAGCCATCATCGGCGGCCTGATCGTTTCGCTCGTGGTTACCCTGTTCCTCGTGCCCGCCGCCTACCTCCTCGCCTACCGCGAAAAGCCGGAGGTGGTCGCGTGAAGCTTCTTTGCCTCCTGCCTTTAGCCGCCCTCGCCTTCGCCCAACCGCAGCCATTCACCCTGGCCGAGGCCGAATCGCTCGCCCTGCGCAACCACCCCGCCGTCGCCGCAGCCCGCCTCTCCGCCGAAGCCCAGGCCCAGGTGCCGCAACAGGTCCGCAGTGCCCTCGCCCCCCAACTCGGCGTCGCCGTCTCCGGGGCCGCATCCACGGAAAGGGCCCGCATTGCCGCCGGGCAGTTTTCCAATCCTTTGATCCTCAGCCGCGTCGGCCTCGGAACCAACTTCTCGCAGCTTCTCTACGACGGCGGGCGCACCAAACTCCTCACCGAAGGCGCCACTGCTCGCGCGAAGGGCGAAGCGGAAATCGCAAACGCAACCCGCGCCCAAGTCCTCCTCCAAGTCCGGCAAGCCTACCTCTTCGCTCTTCGCACGCAAGCCATCCTGAGCGTCGCCACTCAAACCATCGCCGCCCGCCAAACGGTCCTCGACCAAGTCTCCGCCCTCACCGACGCCAAACTCAAATCCGGACTCGACCTTAGTTTCGCTGAAGTTGCCGTCGCCGAAGCCCGGCTCCTCGCTGCGCAAGCCCGTAACGATTCCCAGGCCGCCCTCGCCGATCTCGCGGTCGCCGTCGGACTTACTCAACCCGCCCAGTGGGTCCTTTCGGATCCGCCTCCACCACCTGCGCTACCCGGCAACAGCCAGACCCTCCTTGCCATCGCCCTCCGTCAGCGCCCCGAACTCGCGGCCCGCCGCCTTGAAGTCGAAGCCGCCCAACGCCTCGTCGCCGCCGAGGGGAAACTCACCAAACCTACCGTTTCCGGCTTCGGCGCAGCCGGGGTCGTACCCGCTCACGTCGTCGCTTACGAAAAGGATTTTTACGCCGCCGCCGGCCTCTCAGTCAACCTCAACTTCCTGAACGGCGGGCTCTTCGCCGCCCGCCGAGCGGAAGCCGCCCTCCGGGCTCGCGCCGCCGAACAACGTCTGAAAGAACTCGAAAACCGCCTCGCCCGAGAGGTCGCCGTCGCCTACCTCAACGCCCAAACCGCGTTTGAACGCCTTTCCCTCACCGACCAACTTCTTCAGCGCGCCGGTCTCTCCCTCGAGCTCGCCCAGGCCCGGTACGATCTTGGCCTGAGCTCCATCGTCGAACTCAGCCAGGCCCAGCTCTCAAAAACGACTGCGGAACTCCAACAGGCCTCCGCCCGTTACGACTACGCCGCCCAAACCGCCGCCCTCGGTTTCCAAATCGGAACGGATTTCAATTGAAAAATAAACTCTCGTTTATTTATTATTCAGATTGAATAAACAGACAATCGTGCTACGCTGAGAGATCTAGTACTCCTGTTTCCCATGGGTCCGACACTCTCCCCCGGTGCGTCCCTTCGCTTGCTTTGCCCGAGCGGACGACGGCTTCCTTGCTTGGGATCCCTTTTGCGGCGCTTCTCCGGAGCCCGCCATGTCTAAGAAGATACTCATTCGAGGTGCCCGGCAACTCCTGACTTTGCGCGGTAGCTCCGGCCCGCGTCGGGGTAATTCGCTGAGCGATTTAGCGCTAATTCCCGATGGAGCCATCCTTGTAAGGGACGGGCGCATCGAAACGATAGGTCCCGGCCGCCGACTCGAAAACCTTGCCGAATCGAAAGATGCCGAAGTCATCGAAGCCGATGGCTGCGTTGTCATGCCCGGCTTCGTCGATGCCCATACGCACCTGGTCAGCGGCCCCCCTCGGGTCAATGAATTCGAAATGCGAACCCTCGGCGCTTCGCTCGAACAAAGCGGCGTCCTGCACGATGGGTTCCACGCCCAGGTTCGCAACGTCCGCGGCCTCCCGGCCCGCCGCCTCGAACTGCAAGCCCGCAATACCCTTCATCAATGCCTCCGTCATGGAACGACCACCCTTGAAGCCAAAACTGGATACGGTCTCGATGACTCCGGCGAAATGAAATGCGTCCGCGTCCTCGAAGATCTCCAGAACTGTCCGATCACGGTCATCCCAACATGGTTCGGGGCCCGCGCGCTTCCGCCCGAATTTCTAACTAACCCCAACGGCTATCTCCGTTTTCTAACGGACGAAATGCTGCCCCGCATCGCCAAGCGCAAAACCATTTCCTATATCGACGCCGATCCCGCCGCCTGCCGCTTCAGCCTGAACCAAACCATGCAGTTCCTCCGCGCCGCCCGCCTGGCCGGGCTCAGCCCCCGGCTCCACGCCGGCCTCCATCAAGCTGACTCCAACGTCGAACTCGCCGTCGCCCTGCGCGCCGAAAGCGTGTCCCACTGCAACTTCATCACGGACGATCAAATCGGCCATCTCTGCGATTCCTCCACCGTCGCCGTCCTTTTACCAGGCCTCGCCTACCACTTGCGCCTCGACCGCCTGCCGCCCGCCCGCCGCATGATCGAAGCCGGTGCCGCTGTCGCCCTCGCATCCGGCTACGATCCTCTCCTGAGCCCTTCCTGCAATATGCAGATGGTCATTTCTCTCGCCTGCAATCACTTGAACATGAGCCCCGCTGAAGCCATCCACGCCGCTACATTTAACGCCGCCGCGGCCGCTGGGTGCTCGCGGGACTCTGGTTCCCTCGAAGTCGGCAAGTCAGCCGATATTCTGATCCTCGCCGTGCCGGACTACCGGGAAATCCCCTATCATTTTGGAATGAACCTAGTTTCCACGGTGATCCGACGGGGCGAAATCGTCCATCAGGAAACCGCCCCGGAGTGGCGCGTTGCCTGAGCCATCCTCCTCCCCCTTAGTCGAATGCGTCGCTAACTTTTCTGAAGGCAGAGACCTCGCCGCGATCGACTCGATCGCCAACGCCATCGCCGCCGTCCCCGGCGTCACCGTCCTGGACCAAACCGCCGACCCCGACCACCATCGCAGCGTGATCACGTTCGTGGGCACCCCGGAGGCCATCGGCGAAGCAGCGGTTCGCGCGGTCGGCGAAGCGGTCGCCCGTATCGATTTGACGACCCATACCGGCGTGCATCCACGCATCGGCGCCGCCGACGTCGTCCCGTTTGTTCCTCTCCGCACCATCACCCTCGTCGAATGCGCCTGGCTCGCCCAGTCCGTTGGTGCCGAGATCTGGAACCGTTTTCAAGTCCCGGTGTTTCTGTACGAAGCCGCCGCCCAGTTCCCCCACCGTCGCAATCTCGCGGACGTCCGCCGCGCTGGAAACCGCTCGCCCTTCCCCCTTCCCGATTTCGGCAACGCCGCACCCCACCCGACCGCGGGAGCGGTCGCCGTCGGCGCGCGCAAGATCCTGATCGCCTGGAACGTTTTCCTGAACGAACCCAACCTGGAAGCCGCCAAGGAAATCGCCAGACGGATCCGTCATGCGAATGGCGGCTTGGCCTGCGTCAAAGCCCTCGGGCTGTTCCTCCCCGAACGCAACCAGGCGCAAGTCTCGATGAACCTCACCGACTTCGAAGTCACTCCGCCGCACATCGCGCTGGAAGCGATCACCCGCATCGCGGCCGAACTTGGCGTTACCGTTGCCACGAGCGAACTGATCGGTCTCATTCCTAAAGCCGCCCTCGTGCCCGAAGTCGACCTCAAGATCGAGCATTTTTCTCCCGGGCGGATCCTCGACAACCGCCTTCCGGCTTAAAGCTCGATCAACTTCAGATTCTTAAATCTGCGGAAATCGCGATCAAAAGTGGCGAAGGATGCCCCGTGTTCGATAGCCAGTGCGGCTAGGTAGGTATCTGACCAGCCCCGCCCGCGGGTTTGGCTATCCGTGCCTGCTTCCTGGAGGACTCGCCAAAACCGACGCCCCGGTTCCGGAATCACTACCTGCGGGTGTTCGATCCAGCGGTTGATCACCCTACTCGCCTCTACCACGGTCAACGGACGTAACAGCCCGCGAGGGACCGTGGAGATTCGAAGGAACGCCATAAAACAGTGCCATGGAATCCCGAGAAGCTCCCCCTCGTGCAACGAACTCTGTATCCATTCCGTGCAGCGATTGTGTTCCGCAACGTCCCTATTGTGGGAGTAAAGCAAGACGTTGACATCCAGCAGGATCACTCCGGCTTTCCCCATCGCTCGTCGTCTTCAAGCGCATCGATATCGGAAACCCGAATCGGAAAAGGTAGAGGAAAGTCGCCCATTGAGAATGTTTCGATTACGAAGGGAGATTGGTTTTTAGCGGGCTGCTTTGCCAACCCGTCCCGCAACAAGTCGTTTAGCTTGGTCCGGAACGGAACATCTTCGTCTCGCGCTCGCTCGCGAACTCGCTCCAGCACGTCTTCATCCAACACTACGGTGGTACGGATGCTCATAATGCTCTAGTCTAGCATCACTGATGCGTTACGCTGGCGACGAGCTAAGGCAACAGTCTCCTTCCGCCAGCCGCTCTCGTCCCCGAAGCCGACCTCCGCATCCTCACCTTAGGCCTCCCGCACTATCCACCAGAATCCCCCTCCCTCCCAACGAACGGTGGAACCTCCGCGGACCTCGCCTCGCAAATGGCGATACCGGCATCCTCCGCCAGTTCAAGGCGAAAGAACGGTTCACCGCGCAGCTTCGTATCGAGATGCTGAACGTCACCAACATAGGCTTGGCCACAACAACGGCCGCGATGGGGTATCCCAGCGCGCTTTCCGTTTTGGCCTGCGTATGGGCTTCTAACCGACCTGCAACCCCAACCCGCAAAAGCCCACCGGTTCTACGGTAGGCTTTTGTCTTTGCTTCTGACGAGTTTTAGAACGTCAACTTCACCGCCAATTGAAGAATGCGCGGATCTCCCGAACCCGTCATCGTCAGATACTGCGGCCGACTCGTAAACACCCGGGTCGCAGCATTATAGGCAAACGGCGTCCGATCGAAATTGTTGAAGTTCGCCCGGTTCGTCACGTTGAAACCTTCGAAAATCAGTTTCAACTTCATCCGCTCCCGGTAAACGTTGATGTCCCGCGACAACCGCACGTCCACCGACGCAAACCCTGGCCCTTCAATCGTATTTCGGCCAATAAAGCCCGGCCGCTCGTTCGCCGTCGAACCATCATTGTTCAAGTCCCCAGCCACGCTCGCCGTAAACCATCGACCGCTTTGAATCTGCGTAATCAGTCCCACTTGATATCCCCGCAGCACCGCCCTCAAAACCGGGTTCTGCAACCCCTTCGCGTAGTCAATGTCCCAAGTGCCCGAGATCACCGCCCGATGCCGCACATCGGCATCACCCAGGCCCCGGTCAGCCCGCGGATTCAGCGTATTCAGCACCTGCTTGGCATCATCTGCACCCACCACCACGCTCGTCGCGTCCGGCTTCGTGTCAATCACCTTCGAGAACGTATAGTTGGCCAGGAACTGAAAGCTTTTCCCGTACCGCTTGGCAATCTGCACAAAGCCACCGTGGTAGATCGAATCCGCCGCGCTTTCAAACAACGAAATGCGCCCAAACGCCGGATTCACCCGGCCCGGACTCCGCAAAAAGCTCACGCCGCTCCCGCCCGCAATCGAAGCCGAGATCACTTCCGGCGTTTGCAGGTTGATGTCCCGGGTCCGCGTCAGGTTCTGCCCGCGCACCCCCAGGTAACCCAGGGTGAGCAAATAGTCAACCGCCAGCCGCGTCTCCAGATTCAAACTCCACTGGTAGCTCCGCGGCGTCCGATAATTCGGGTCGAACACGTAGATGTCCGGCGTCCGCGACAGCGCCGGCGGCGCTGACAAAACGTTCGGAAATGCCGGAATCAGGCCAGCCTGCGCCGGGTTCGTCGAGAGCAGCGTGTAGCCCTGCACCTGAATACCGTTCTGCGAATGCGACGTCCCGGTCACTATCGCCGGCGTCCGGACGTAAAACACGCCCAGTCCGCCCCGAATCAACATCCGGTCGGACTTCGTCACCCGATAGGCAAATCCGCCGCGGCCCGCGAAATTCGAGTTGTCCCGCGGAATCTGGTTCGTAAACAATTGGCCCGACGCTAGCCCGGAGTTCGGGTTCAAGACGCTACCCGCGGCGTACCGGAACAGGTCGTAACGCAAGCCCAGGTTCAACGTCAACCGCTCGGTCGCCCGCCAGCTATCCTGCCCGTAGAAGGCATATTCGCTCACGTTCGGCTTCGTCGTCGCCCCGTCCGTCCCCTGCCCCGCAAACCCCTGCACCAGCGAAAACGGCCGCCGCGCCGCGTAGTCCGCCAAGCTGTTGAATGTATAGATGCCCGAGAAATTGCCCGGGAAATAGTTCGCAATCCGGTCGAAGTTCAGGTCAGCCCCAAACTTCATCGTGTGCGTTCCCACCGTCTTCGAGACCGAATGAATCGTCTGGAATCGCTTGATGTTCGTATAGCGAGGAGAGAACGAGTTCCGCCCATAGCTGATCACCCGCGCCCCGGCTTCGAGAATATTCACTTCCGGACCCGCCGAGTTCGCCTCGCCCGGCGCGTTGTCCTGCAAGTAGGTGGCGCGCGCGTCATAAAGCATCGTCGGCGAAAGCACCCGGGTGTAACTACCCGTCACGTTATCCGTATTATTCTGGCTGTTGCCGGTAGCTTCCTGCGCCCGCTGCGCGCCGCCGTTCTCAAAGTTCTTCCCGGTGAAACGGCCCATGTTATAACGAATGCTCAGATTGCTCTTATCGTTGATGGTCCAATCGGCCTTTCCCAAAAACGTATTATTGTTCGACCCCTGCGTGTAAGGCACAAAATACTGCGCTAAACCCGCCACCACCGCCGCCTGCGGAGATCCCGCCGCGATATTCAACGCCGGCAGCGGAGCCACCGGCTGCAAGTTCCGCTGGCCGTCATAAGAGACAAAGTAAAACAACTTATTCTTCACGACCGGGCCACCCACCGTCCCCCCAAATTGGTCGAAGTCGTAAGGCTGCCGGACAATTCCCCGCGAGTTGTTGATGAACGTGTTCGCGTTCAAAAACCGCTGCCGCAAAAACCAGAACGCCGACCCGTGTAACTCGTTATTGCCCGACTTAGTCACCACGTTGATCACCCCGCCCCCGGCCCGGCCAATCTCCGCCGCGTAGCCGTTCGTGTTCACCTGAAACTCCGCCACCGCCTCCTGCGAAAACGCATAAGGATTCCGTACGCCCGTCCGTCCAGAAGACTGCTGGAAGAACGTGTTATTCGCGTCATTCCCGTCAATCAGCAACGCGTTCGACGTCCCCCGCTGTCCCCCAAAACTCAGGTCTCCGCCGCGGGGATCCCGCACCACTCCGGGCGTCAAAACTGTAAAGTCCAGAAAATTCCGGCCGTTGATCGGCAAATCCTTCACCGCTCGCTCATTCACCGAAGTCGACGTCTGCGAACGCGTCGTTTCCACAATCGGCACGTCCCCGGTCACGGTCACCTGCTCGGTCGCCGCACCCACCTCTAGTTTCACGTCGAGCGAAAGCACCGCTCCGACGCCCAATTGAATATCGTTCTGCTTAACGGCCTTAAATCCCGCCATCTCGACCACGAGGCTGTAAAGACCAATCGGCAATCGCGGCAAACTGAAAACCCCGCTAGCGTTTGAGACCGTTTCCCGGGCCAACCCCGTCAGCTCATTGCTGACCTTCACCTTCGCTCCCGTAACCAACGCGCCCGAAGGATCGGTCACCGTTCCACCCAATGTTGCGCCACCAGCCTCGGACTGTGCCCATACTCCCTGCACGGTCAGAAGCAAACCAAAGATCAAAGAAAAACGTACCTGTGAGAACATGTTCCATAATATCAACCGGTATCCCCTAGGAAAAAATGATTACCCTCCTCCTCGCCGCCCTCGTGATCCCTCTCTGGCCCAACAAGCCCGACCTTGCCGAATCCTTCGTCGGCCCTAACGACACAGAACGCCGCGTCCGCAACGTCACTAACCCGACCATCACCGCGTACCTCGCCCCCCAGCCTTCCGGCGCGGCCATCCTCATCGCCCCCGGGGGCGGCTTCCGCCATCTCGCGATCGACAAGGAAGGCCACGACGTCGCCAAATTTCTCAATACCCTCGGAGTCTCTGCCTTCGTCCTCCAATACAGCGCCGGCTCAAACCCAGACCGGGACGTTGTCATCCAGCAATCCCTCGCCGACGCCCGCCAAGCCCTTTCCATCCTCCACGCCCGCGCCGCCGAATTCAAAATTGACCCCGCCAAAACTGGCGTGCTCGGCTTCTCCGCCGGAGGCTATCTCGCCGCCGATCTCGCCCTCCGCGGCACCCCCCGGCCCGCCTTCTCCATCCCCATCTATCCCGCCGCCCCACCCGATCTCACCGTCCCCTCGAACGCCCCGCCTATCCTCCTCATCGCCGCCCACGACGACCCCCTCACCATCACTGGCTCCATTCCGCTCTACCAGGCATGGGCCGCCGCCAAGCGCCCCGCCACCCTTCATATCTTCCAAACCGGCAAACACGGCTTCGGCTTTCGCAAAACTGGCGTCGCCGCCGACTCCTGGCCCGACCGGCTTGCCGAATGGCTCCGCCAACAATCGCTCATTACAAACTGATAAACTGGCCGCAAATGTTGCGGTCTATATCTCTTCTCCTCCTCCTCGCCCTCCCTCTCCTCGCCCAAACCGGCCAGATCGGCGGTCGCGTGCTCGACCCCTCCGGCGCCCCCGTCCCCGCCGCGCAAATCAAGATTCGAAACACCGCCAACGGAGCCGAGCGCAAAGTCGGCACCGCGGGCGAAGGCCTCTATCTCCTGCCCCTCCTCCCCCCCGGCACCTACGACGTCTCCGCCTCCGTCCCTGGCTTCAAATCCGCCCTCCGCTCCGGCGTCGAACTCGCTGTCGACCAAAAGTCCCAAGTCGACTTCACCCTCGAAGTCGGCACCGTCAGCGAACGCGTCGAAGTTACCGCCGCTGCCGCCCAACTCAATACCACCGAAGCCAGCCAGGGCCAAGTCATCGACAATAAACGCGTCGTCGAACTCCCCATCAACGGCCGCTACTACGGCGACCTCGCCCTGCTCTCCGCCGGCACCGTCCAGTCCGCCGCCGGCAGCCGTTATAACTCGTTCAGCTCCGGCGGCCAGCGCGTCACCCAAAACAGCTACCTCCTCGACGGCATCGATAACAACTCCGTCGAACTCGCCGGAGCCGGCCGCCGGCCCGAAATGGTCCAGCCCTCCATCGACGCCGTCCAGGAGTTCAAGGTTCAAACCAACGCCTACGCCGCCGAATTCGGCCGCGCCATGGGTGCCATCATCAACCTGACGCTCAAGTCCGGCACCAACGATATCCATGGCTCCGCCTTCGAATTCCTCCGCAACGAAAAGCTCGACGCCAAAAACTTCTTCACCCCCTCGACCGTCGCCAAGCCCCCCTTCAAACGCAACCAATACGGCTTCTCCATCGGTGGCCCCGTGGTCATCCCAAAGCTGTACAACGGCCGCAACAAAACCTTCTTCTTCACCGACTACGAAGGCACCCGCATCCGCGAAACCGCAACCATCATCTCCACCCTCCCCACCGCCCTCATGCGCTCCGGCGACTTCTCCCAACTGACGCGCCGAATCACCGACCCCGCCTCTGGCCAACCCTTCCCCAACAACGCCATCCCCGCCTCCCGCCTCGACCCGATCTCCGCCAACCTCATCAAGCTTTACCCCGCCACCCAATCCGCCGCCCTCGCCAATAACTACACCGCCCTCTCCCCCCGCTGGCAGGATGTCGACAAATGGGACGTCCGCATCGACCAATCCGTCCGCCCCAACCACACCTTCTTCTGGCGCCTCAGCAAACAGAAGCAACTCGTCCGCGACACCCCCAGCCTCCCC
>JBKJLJ010000659.1:0-8428 GCA_046597015.1 Bryobacteraceae bacterium | reverse complement strand
CGTGTCGCTCGACATCCTGTTCCCGACGTTGATGCAGGGCACGGGGCCGCGGAGCGCGCTGCTGGAAGAGTTTCGGCGGACGAAGAACTGCGTGCTGTTTGCGACCTCGTCGTTCTGGCAGGGCGTAGACGTGCAGGGGGAACAGTTGAGTTGCGTCATCATCGACAAGCTGCCGTTTGCGGTGCCTTCCGATCCGGTGGTGGCGGCCCGGACGGACGCGATCAAGAAGAGCGGCGGCGAACCGTTTCGCGAGTATCAGATTCCGCAGGCGGCCATCGCGCTGAAGCAGGGCTTCGGGCGGTTGATTCGAAGCCGGACTGACCGCGGTGTGCTGGCTTTGCTCGACCATCGAATTACCCGGCAGCGCTACGGACAGATCTTTTTCGACAGCCTGCCCGACTATGCGTTCACGACCGAAATCAAAGATGTAGAGGAGTTCTTCCGTGTTTGAAGTGAATGTTGAAGCGGTATTTCCCGCCGCGCACGCCCTGCGCAACTACTATGGCAAGACGGAGCCGATCCATGGCCACAACTGGAAGATGCGCGTGACGATTGAAGGGCCGGAGCTGGATTCGATGGGTTTGCTCGTCGACTTCATCGGGCTGAAGAAATCGATCGCGCGGGTGCTGGGGCGGCTAGACCACCAGTTTCTGAACGAGGTGAGCCCGTTTGATGTGATCAATCCATCGGCGGAGAACGTGGCACGGTTCATCTACGAGGATCTGAACCAGGATCTGCCGGCGCTGCAGCCGGAGACAACGGTGCGGATTGCCAGGGTGGAGGTTTGGGAGATGGACCAATGCAGCGCGGTCTATAAGCCCAGCGCGGTAAATGAACAGTGAACTGCCGGGTGGGATGCGGCGCTTGTTGCATCGCACCATCCATTTCCACGCCCCTGCCAAAGATGCCAGCCGGGAAGCCGGCCGGGGTGCGCTGTGCGCATTTGACGGCGGAGAATCTGTGCGAGCTGTTCGGGCTGCCGACCCGGCCGGCCGTGTGCGTAAGTCTGCAACCGGAGCCCGGGATGTGCGGGACGGACGCGGAGGACGCGCTGCGGCGGCTTACTTTATTGGAGATTCAGACAGCGCCGCTTCGAACAGATGGCCCATCCGTTCGCGCTTCGTCTTGAGGTAGAAGTCGCGTTCCTCCATCGGCTCCGCGATGATAGGCACTCGCTGGGAAACGGCAATTCCGCCGGCTTCGATGGCCGATATTTTGTCCGGGTTGTTCGACATGAACTGCACGGACTTCAGATCGAAGTACTGCAGAATGGCGACAGGCAACTCGTAGTTGCGCAGATCGGCGGCGAAGCCCAACTGCTCGTTGGCTTCGATCGTGTCGGCTCCGGCGTCTTGCAGGGCGTAGGCCCGCAGCTTGTTCATGATGCCGATGCCGCGCCCTTCCTGATGCTCATAGAGCAGGATGCCGCGTCCAGCCACACCGATTTTGGCGAGCGCCATTTCGAGCTGTTCCCGGCAATCACAGCGCAAACTATGGAACACATCGCCAGTGAGACACTGGGAGTGAATGCGGACGAGCGGCGGCTCGCCGTCCAGGTCTCCCATCACCAGCACTACGGCCTCTTCAATCCGGTCTGCGAAATGCCCTACGAAGCCGAAAATTCGGAAGTCACCGAAGCGGGTCGGGAACCGGGCGTCGGCTACTTTTTCCAAACGAAACACACTCATATTATAAGGTTGAATGCTCGAACAACATTTAGCAGTCTTGCTGATGAAGCTGGCCGTAGCGGCTTCGCTAGCGAGTATTCTCGGCCGATCAAGCCTATTTGTTAGGATGCTGCTCCGCGAAGAAAGAACCATGGAGCAGCAATTTCGCTTTGCGGGGATCCTGGCGTTGCTGTTCGGAGCGGGCGTGGCGCTGCGCGTTTTGACCGATAACGCCTACTTGGCGACCGATCTGGGGCTGGAGGGCGCTCTGCTGGCCGGGGTGCTCGGCGGCTACTTTACGGGACTCGTAGGCGGCATTCTGATGTCGCTGCCGGCGATGATTACCGGGGAGTATCTGAGCATTCTGCTGTTTGCGGGAGTGGGGGTATTGGGTGGCCTGTTACGCGACCTGGCCCCGACTCCGGACAGCGTTTGGAGTTTTTCCCCGTACTTCGACCTGACGATTTCGCGGCTGTTCCGACGGAAGTACGATACGCGGGTGACCGCCTTCCACCTGGTTTTTTTGCTGACGATTCTGTTTGCGGAGTTGCTGCGATGGATCACGGACCGCATCGTGGAGGATCGGCTGTTCTATTCGATCTATGCGAGCTGGACCGATCCGGACTGGGGGTCCGAGGCGTTGATCTGCGCGACGACGGTGTTCGCCGTGGCGTTGCCGCTGAAAATTTGGAACACGATTCGAACCGACCTGCTTCTGCAAGAGCAGCAGCGATTGGTGACCGAAGCCCGGCTGCACGCTTTGACGAGCCAGATCAATCCCCATTTCCTGTTCAACACGTTGAATACGGTGAACGCGTTGATCCGCACGAACCCGGATCAGGCACGGGGCGTGGTGGTGAAGCTATCGAATATTCTGCGGCGATTGATGAAGAAGAGTGACGCGATGACGCCGCTACGCGATGAGCTGTCTTTTATCGACGACTACCTTTCCATCGAGATGACGCGTTTCGGCGATAAGCTGCGGTTCGAGCGAATGGTGGAACCGGAAACGCTGGACCAGTTGGTGCCGGCGATGCTGATTCAGCCGATTATCGAGAACAGCATTAAGCATGGGCTGGCCGGCAAGATCGACGGCGGGACAATTCGCCTGGCGGCGCAGTTCGGCAACGGCCGCATGAAACTGCAGATCGAAGATGACGGGGTGGGGGTGCCGGAGGCAAAGCTGGCGACGATGTTTGAGAGTGGAATCGGGGTGAGCAACGTGAACGAGCGTTTGAAGGTTCTGTACGGTGAGGACTATCGGATGGTGATCGATAGCCGGGAGGGCGAGGGCACCAAGACGGAGATTGAATTTCCGGCCTCGCGCTGAAGTTGCTAGGATTGAGCAAGAACGCCCTGCATGCAGCCTCCTGTTGACGAACTGGAATTTGGACCCCTCAGGGCACCCCGGGCAGAGCCGAAGACTCTCCTGCATCACACCATTGCGGACCGGACCCGCCGGATGTACGACCTGTTGGCGGGGGTCTATCCGGCGTCAACCTATTTTTTCCATTCGAAAGCTCACCAGGCCGCACTTGCCATGAGCGGCTTGTCCGACGGGATGCGGGTGCTGGAAATCGCGACCGGCTCCGGGGAAATGTTTCGGCGATTGGCCGGCCACAATGGGAGCGGGCAGACACTGGGCATTGATATTTCGCCGCGTATGGCGGCGAAGACGCAGCGTAGCGTACGGACGCAGTATCCGTCGGCCACGACCCACTGTCATGCGGTCGACGCCCGGCACCTGCCGTTTCGCGATCAGTCGTTCGATGCGATCTTTTGCTGCTATTTGTTTGAGCTGTTGGGAACCGAAGACATCCTGGGCACGCTGGGGGAGATTCGACGCGTACTCCGGCCGAAAGGCATGTTCACGACCATCCTGATCGGGCAGAACTCCGAGTTGTTCAACAAGGCTTACCAGGTGGCGGCGAGCGTGATACCGTCTTTCTGGGGCCGACAAGTGGAAGCCAGTATGCCCGCCACGATTGAAAGCCTGGATTTTACGATCGTCGGTGACCAGAGCTCGTGGCAAAGTGGCTATCCCTCTCGCGTTCTCTGCTGCCGCAAGGATTAACCGCTATGTCGAATCGTCGAGAGTTTGTGGGGGCGCTCGCCGCCACTTCGCTGCTTGGGGCCAATGAGAAGGTTACTTTCGGGGTCATCGCCACCGGGGGCCGGGGCCGGTATCTGCAACAGCAGTTTCAGAAGCTGGGTGCGCAGTGCGTCGCGATCTGCGATATCTACGGGCCGAACCTCGATAAAGCGGCCGCGATTTCGCCGGAGGCCCGGCGGTTCCCGGTCTACCAGGATTTGCTGGAGCAGAAGATGGATTGCGTCGTCATCGCGTCGCCGGACCATCAGCATTGGCCCATGCTGCAGGCGGCGCTGGCGGCGAAGAAAGATGTCTATCTCGAAAAGCCGTTGTCGAAGTCGCTCGAGCAGAGCAAGATCATGGTGGATGCCGTGCGGGCCTCCAAACAGGTGGTGCAGATCGGGATGCAGCGGCGGAGCGCCCCGGCGTTGATTGAAGCCAAGCGCCTAGTGGATGAGGGCGCACTGGGCCAGATCACGCTCGTCAAGCCGCAGTGGAACTGGAACATCGCCGCGGAACTCGACAACGGTCCGTTGCCCGGAGAGTTGAATTGGCGCGCGTTTTTGGGGGATGCCCCCAATCGGGAGCTCGAACCGATGCGCTTCCGGAAATGGCGCTACTTCTTCGACTACGCCGGCGGGAACATGACCGACCAGGGCACGCACCTGATGGACGTGACCCAGTGGTTCACCCGGAACACCGCGCCGCTGGCGGCCCAAGCCGCCGGCTATGTCGCGAAAATGAAAGGTGCCGAGCATCCCGATGTGTTCTCGGCGATTTTCGAATATCCGAAGATGCTCGTGACCTGGACGCTCGACTACGCCAACTCGTATCAGAACGGTTGGTCGATCACCTTCCAGGGCGACGCGGCGACTATGGTGTTGGATGATGCGGGGTACGCCGTTTATAAAGAGCCCTGGAAGCGGGACGCCGCCCCGATCAAGCAGGCCCAAGCGCCCGTGCCGATGGCGCCGCACATTCAGAACTTCTTCGACTGCATGAAGACGCGGCAGGACCCCAACTGCACGGTCGAGATTGCCGCGGCGGCGGTGGCCGGCCCTCACATGGCCAATCTGGCCCTATTTTCCGGGAAGAAGTTTACCCGCCAAGCGTAGCCCCGGCGGCGTCTACACTAGTAGTTACCCCTATGACAAGACGAGAGTTGCTCGGAGCGGTCGCCAGCGCCAGCTTGGCTCAGGCCGCGGAGATGCCCCGGCCCCGCGCCGGTCATGTCGATATCCTACCCATCGGCCAAGTGAAGAAGGGTATGCAGGCTACCGCCTGGACTGTCTTCGAAGGAACCGAGCCCGAGGCGGTCCCCATCGAGATCATTGGCGTTTGGAAAAACGCCTGGGGCCCCAAGCAGGACATTATCATCGGTAAGATGGGCGGCAAAGCCCAGCGGACCAACGTCGCCGGCGGCATGTCGGGCAGCCCTGTCTATATCGGTGGCAAGATGATGGGCGCCGTGTCCCTGCGGCTCAGCGTCTTCTCGCCCGATGCGATTTGCGGCATCACGCCTATCGAGCTCATGCTCGAGATCAACGACTTCGACCAGACTCGTCCGTCCGACGCACGCTTGCCCCAGGGCGGATCCCAGCAGGCCCGCCTCTCTGTCCCTACCGAAATGCAGCAGGTGATGAGCGCGCCGTACATGGTGCCCATCGAAACGCCCCTGACGCTGAGCGGCTTTCAGACCGAGGTGCTTACTCAGTTCGGCCCGATGTTCCGGCAGATGGGTTTGAATCCGGTGCAGGGCGGCGCATCAGCCGCGCTGCAAGCCGCCAAGCCCGCGCTGGGTTGGGAAAAGGCGCTGCAACCAGGCGATGCCATCGCCGGGGTGCTCGTTAGCGGCGATATGAGCATGACGGGCCTCGGCACCGTCACTTACAACGACGGCAAGCGCGTGCTGGGCTTTGGCCATCCGTTCTTCAACCTTGGCCCCGTCAGCATGCCGATGAGCAAGGGCGAAGTGCTGATGGTGCTGTCGTCGGCCTTTCAACCGAACAAATTTGCGAACGCTACCGAGATCGTCGGAGCCCTGCGGCAGGATCGGCATAGCGGCATCATGGGCGTCCTCGGCGAAGAGGCGCGGATGATTCCGGTGAACGTGAAAGTAAATTCGCTCGGCGACAACGGCAACGCAGTCAAGAACAAGGTTCTTAACTTTAACGTCTTCGTCCAGCAGAAATGGACGCCGTATCTGATGATGGTTACGCTGTTCAATTCCATCTCCGGCATGAACGATTTCGCGGAAGATACCTCGTACCGCTTCAACGGTCTGGTCGAGTTAAGCAACGGCCAGAGGCTCGACCTATCCACCATCCAGTCGCCCAGCGAGGCGCCTGTGCCTGCTTCGATGCAACTCGCCGGATGGTGGGGCGACAAGTTCAATCGCCTATTTTTGAACCAGATCTCGATGCCCGATTTGAAGCGGGTGGACGTCTCGGTCGACCTGATTCCCGAGCGGCGCACAGCGACCATTGAAAGCGCCTGGCTGCCGGTGAGTGAAGTGGAGCCTGGTGCGGAACTACCGGTGAAGGTGTACCTGCGGCCCTACCGCGGCGGCCGCCTGGAGCGCGAGATCAAGCTGCAAGTGCCCAAGAGCATGGCTGGCGGACAGTATCGCGTGGTGCTCAGCGACGCCGACACGTTGAACCGGATGCAGAACATCGCCGGACAGATGAACCGTTTCCTGGATGTCCCCGAGATCGTGTCGCTGATCCGGCAGGAGCGCACCAATAACCGGCTTTACGCCACCCTCGTGCAGAATCGGCCGACCATGTTCGTTGACGACAAGACTATGCCGAACCTTCCCTCGTCCGTCCTGAACGTAATGCAGAACGGCCGCAGTTCGGCTCGCAGTTATCTGGCAGCGCCGGAAACTTCGTTGGCCGAAGTTTCTATTCCTTTCGACTATATGGTCAGCGGCAGCCATTCGCTGCGCGTCACGGTGAAATAACGCATGTTCTCTTCGCTTCCTCTATTGCGCGCGGGCGCTACCGCCGCGCTGCTGGTGACTTTGGCGCTTGGCGTCGAAACTCAGTTCTGGACGAACTCCTCGAAAGCAGATTATGAACGGGCGACTTTGAAACGCCTAGCCCTGCGGAGCGATGGCCGCGTCATGCTTGCCCCGGTTTCCAAGGAGCTTTTTGACCCTTCGGTCTCTTACCTTTGGGCTGTGGCACGAGATTCGAAAGGCACCATTTACACCGGCGGCGGCAACCCCGGCGGCACGGCCGCGAAGGTGTTCGCGGTGAACGCCCAGGGCCAAGGCCGCACCGTGGGCGAAGTCCCCGGGTTGCAGATTCAAGCGCTGGCTGTCGATGCAAGCGACCACCTCTACGCGGCTACCGCGCCGGACGGTAAGGTTTACAAAATTGGAGCCGATGGCAAATCGACGGTATTCTACGATCCAAAGGCCAAGTACATCTGGGCGATGGCGTTTGCCAAATCCGGCGATCTGTTTGTCGGCACGGGCGACCGGGGGGAAGTGCATCGCGTCAGCGCTTCGGGATCTGGTCAAGTCTTTTTCAAGGCCGATGACGAGCACATCCGTTCGTTGGCCATTGCGCCGAACGGCGACGTCATCGTCGGCACGGAACCGAGTGGGCTTATCCTGCGGGTCACCGCAGCAGGTGGCTTCGTGCTCCATCAGTCGAGCAAGCGCGAGATCACGGCGTTGACCGTGGCCGCCAACGGTACGATTTTCGCGGCCGGCGTAGGCAACAAAGCGGCCTCGGCCTCGGCCGCCCCGCCACCCGCGCCCTTGGCCGCCCCGCCTCCACAGGTCGCCGTCACCGGCATGAACGCCGCGGCTGCCCCGCGCCCTGCCACGCCGCCGCCTTCGACGACGCCGAGTTCCGTTACTGGTGGCTCTGAACTGATGCAGATCGCCGCCGATGGCTTCCCTACGAAGCTCTGGTCGGACGCCTCGGAAGTGATCTATAGCATTTGCCTTGACGCGAACGGCAAGCCGGTCGTTGGCACCGGCAATCGCGGCAGCGTCTATCGCATCGATTCAGAGCTCGTGTCGACCAAACTGTTGACGCTCCCCCCGACGCAGATCACCGCTCTAGTGGCTGCCCCGCGCGGAGCCATCGTGGCCGTCACCGGCAACATCGGCAAGGTTTACGCGATCGGCCCGGAACTCGAAAAAGAGGGCACCCTGGAAAGCGACGTCATGGACGCCGGCCTGTTCTCCGAATGGGGCCGGGTTGAGCCGAAGATCATTGCCAACGGCGGTTCCGGCAAGTGGGAAACCCGCAGCGGCAACGTGGATCGGGCGCAGAGCAACTGGAGCCCCTGGGCGACAGTGGGCGAGCGGATAGCCTCTCCGGCGGCGCGTTTTTTGCAGTACCGCGTGACGCTTTCGGACGGCGCGGAACTGAGTGGCGTGGAACTGGCTTACCTGCCTCGCAACGTCGCTCCGCTCGTCGAAGCGATCGAAGTGACGCAGGCGAACTATCGGTTCCCCGTGGGCGTGCCAGGGGTTACGCGGTCCACCTCGCTCACTTTGCCGGCGATGTCTTCCACCAACTCGTCCTCGACCGGGGTAGCCTCGTCGGACCCGGGTGCGGCGACGTTGAACTATTCGAAGGGTTCGCAGTCGGCTCGCTGGAAAGCGGGCGACTCGAACGGCGATACGGTGGAATACAAGGTTGAGATC
>JBKJLJ010000608.1:0-3394 GCA_046597015.1 Bryobacteraceae bacterium | reverse complement strand
TGCGGCCCGAACCAGGTATTGGCGACGAGCAAGGCCGCAAAATCAGGATGACTCCGCGTCACCGCAATCGGAAACCCCAACGAATAGGCCACCGCCAAAGTCGGCTTCTTCACAATCGTGACTCGCGTCTGGGCAATCGGCTTCGGCACCGCCCGCTTCACGGCCGCTGCCTTCCCCGCGGGCAACTGCGCAAAATCCTTTTTCACCCGTTCGGCAAACCCCTCCGGGTACTTGCCCGCAATCGCAATCGTCAAATTCGCCTGCGTCAGGTGCTGCTTATAAAACAGCCGCAAATCCGCCAGGGTCAATTTTTCCAGTGACGAAACCCGGCCCACCGGATGCGCCGTTCCCTGCAACAGGTTGTACAGCACTTCCTTCCCCAGCTCTTCATCGTTGTTCTGCCGCAGCGACACCCGCAAGAAAGTCAACTGATCATCGCGTAACCGCTTCAAATCCTCCGGCCGCCAACCCGGCCGTAAAAGCATCTCCCGCAGCGTCGCGTAGTACCCTTCCAGGTTGTCCAAATGCGTCATCCCGACGATCGTCAACATCTCCTGATCGGTCTGATCGCCCACCGCCGCAGCCATCGGATACATCTTCTCCAGAATCTGGCTATAGCTCGCCTGCTGCGATCCTCCGCGCGCCAGCATCGCCGCCGTCAACGCCGCCACGCCCTCCTTCCCCGCCGGATCGTTCAGGCTCCCGCAGCGGAATACGAACCGAAAATTGATGATCGGCGACTGGCCCGGCAGCGCCACCACCTCCATGGCTTGTAAGGCAACGGCCGAAAGTATTAACGCCAGAACTCTCACTTGGTCTCCTTCTTCTGCGCCAGGGTCACCACCGTCCGACCCGCCGCCACGAAATACTTCCGCGCTACCTCTCGCAGATCCTCCGGAGTCAGCGAAGCGTACATATCGTAGACCTGATTCATGGTTTCCGGCGTTCGAGTCAACGCGATAATACCCGCCAAATTCGCCGCAATGGCCTCGCTATTGTCGAGCCCCAGGGCAAAGCTGTAACGAAGATTACTCTTCACCGCTTCCAACCGCTTGGCGTCGACCAGCGTGTCTTTGAAGCCGTTCAAGGTCGAAATAATCGCCTCCTGGACAACCGGCACGTCTGCGTCTTTCTTCACCCGCGCATACACCAGAAACAGGTACGGGTCCGCATGATTCTCGTACCCCCCCGACAACACATCGTTCTTTTGCTCGTCAATCACCAGCTTCTTGTACAGGGGCGAAGTCCGCCCCAGTGCCAGCGACGCGATCAGGTCGAGCGCGGCCGCGTCCCGCATATTCTCGGTAAACGCGGGCGTTTTGTAGCCGATCATCATCCACGGCAGCGTCGCCGTTGCCCAATCCACATGCGCCTTCCGTTCCGCGGTCTGCACCGGTTCCACTGGGATCACCGGCTTCACCGCCCCGGGCTTCCAAGGCCCCCAATACTTCGCCGTCAACGCTCGAACCTGCTTCTGGTCCACATCGCCCACCACCACCAGCGTCACATTCTCCGGCCGGTAGAATCGCCCAAAGAACTCCTTCGAATACCCATACTGGTTCGGCATCGCTTTGATATCGGCCACAAATCCCATCGTCGTATGGCGATAGGTATGCCGCTCAAACGCCGTCTCCCGCAGCTTTTCGTGAAGCTGATTCACCGGCTCCGAGCTGTTCTTGTTGTACTCTCCATTCACCGCCAACGCCTCGGTCCGAAACGCGCTCTCGGAATACTCCAGATTCTGAAACCGGTCTGCCTCCAACTCCAAAATCGATTCCAGCGCCTCTTTCGCAAACGTCGCGTGGTACACCGTGAGATCGTCACTCGTGTACGCGTTGGTCGCCGCCCCCGCGGCCTTCATCACCGCCTCCCACTTCTGCGGCGGATACTTCGCAGTCCCCCGAAACATGCAGTGTTCGAAGAAGTGCGCAAACCCCGATTTCCCCGGCTCCACCTCGTGTCGAGACCCGACGCTCACCACGATGTAGACCGATACGATGTTCGGAAAGTCCGTCGGAATCGTAACCAGCCGCATGCCGTTCGGCAAATCATGCTGATCGTAGCCATAAGGAAATATCTTCGAGGGTGCCGCCGTCAGACTCATCGCAACCAACAGGGTTAAGAGATAGCGCATGGAAAAGCTCCGCGAACGTGTTCTAGTTTTTCGCCCAAAGCCAACAACAGCTCTTCGCTGTAAGGCCGGCCGACGAGTTGCACACCAATCGGCAAACCGCTCGCGGTCAGCCGCATCGGCACCGTCAAGCCGGGCATGCCGAAAAGATTGAAGGGAGTCAGGCAGGACATGGCATCGAGCAAACTCACCCCATTCCAGTTTCGCTCACGAGGTAGAAACGCCGCCACCGCGCAACTCGGCAGCAGCAACACCGGCGTCTCCTCCATCTGCTGCAACAGCGCCACTCGCAGCTTATCCCGCACTGCAAACTGCTTCACCACCTCGACGCCGCTGGGTTGCGCCGGTGGATCTTGCAGCAGTTCTGTCCCCGTCCAGTGCGCCAGCGTCGGGTCCGTCGCGATGATCTCCCGCTTTAACGGATCGCTCAGAACGTTAAAGAAAAAGTCCCAGCAGCGGTGCGCCCGCCCAAACGCCGCGAACTCAAACGGCTCCGCGCCGCCCAACATCGCCGCCGCCTCCAATACCGCCGCCCGAATCTCCGGCTCCATCGGGAACTGCTCCACCAACCCGATCTTTACCCCTGCCAATTCCGGCCGCCGCAGCTCAATCGGCACCGAAAACGGATCCGCCACGTCATACCCAGCCAGCACTTCAAACAACACTCGCACATCCTCCACCGTCCTCGCCATCGGCCCGACCACCCCCAACAATCCACCCGGATGCGCTATCTCCGGCACGTGCCCCGCCGCCGAAACCCGCCCTGGCGTCGGCTTCAATCCCGCAATTCCGCAGAAGTGCGCTGGCAGCCGAATGGACCCGCCCCCATCGCTGCCCACGCCTCCCGCGCTCAATCCCGCTGCAATCGCCGCCGCCTCCCCGCCGGACGATCCACCCGCCGAGCGTTCCAGCGCCCAAGGATTCCGCGTCCGCCCCACGATGGCGTTGTCGGTCTCGTAATTGGCTAAAAACTCCGGACAGTTCGTCTTGCCTACAATCGTCGCGCCGGCCGCCTTGAGCCGCGCCACACAGGTGGCATCCGCCGCCGGCCGCGGGGCCAACGGGTACCGCGAGCCACAGGTGGTCGGCATCCCGGCAATGTGAATCGAGTCTTTGATCGTCAACATCGCGCCATGCAACGGCCCCGGCCGCGGCTCCACAAAATCATCAAACCGCCGCACAAAAGCCCGGTACCGATCCTCACCCGCCCGATGCGCCTCCCACAGTTCCCGCGGGCTCCACCGCCCGTCTCGAATCCCCGCC
>JBKJLJ010000554.1:0-5001 GCA_046597015.1 Bryobacteraceae bacterium | reverse complement strand
GACAGCCCCGCCCACCGTGGCGACGTCCTTACGCTCTACGGCACCGGCCTCGGGGCCACAGAGAACCGCGCCGGGCTCGCTTGGGCCCTCGTCCCTCCCACCGTCGAAATCGGAGGCGTTCGGGTTTCCCCGCTTTACGCCGGCCGCGCCCCCGGCTTCGCGGGACTCGACCAAGTGAACTTCATTGTGCCCCCCGAAGCTCCTCGCGGCACCGCCGTCCCCGTCCGCCTCATCAGTAACGGACGAGCCAGCAACGAGACCGCCCTTGCCATCGACTGACGAGCGCCGACGTAACGTGCCTCCGCCCCCGGTTACCCTGATCCGCCCTTCGCGGCACGTACGACATGCGCTTGGCGGCAATAGTTGCGGATCCAGATTTGGATTCGAAATCGGTTGGCCGAGAGTCGAAAGATCCAAGATATCCCGCCGAGCGACGGCCCGACGAACCCCAGCGACCCATCCCAGCCAGTCGGCGTCTGACCTTTACGGCCAGTTCGATCGCAGAAGAGCAGGGGGATTATGTTGAATCCGTTCCTGATACCCTGAAAAGCGTGCCGCCTTCGTCCCGTAGAACATTTTTGAGTACTTCTGTTGTAGCCGGAGCAGCCGTGGCCCAAACTAAATCTCTTCCCGATGTCGCAGTGGTCGGCTCCGGGGTCTTCGGAGCCTGGACCGCTTTTATGCTCCGCAAGGCCGGTGCCAAAGTCACCCTGATTGATCAACACGGCCCCGCCAACAACCGCGCCAGCTCCGGCGGAGAATCCCGCATCACTCGCGCCGGCTATGGACCCAAAGAAATCTACACCCGCTGGTCGATGGAAGCGCTGAGCGTCTATAAGGACTTCTACGCGCAAACCGACCCCACCCTCTACAATGAAACCGGCTTCCTCTGGATGGGCCGTCCCGACGACGCCTACATGAACGCCAACCTCGTCGCCTTCAAAAAGCTCGGCGTGAAACACGACGTTCTCTCTCGGGAAGAGATCGCAAAACGCTTCCCCGCGATCGGCCTCGACGGACTCACTTGGGGAATTTACGAGTACCACGCGGGCGGGCTCATGGCGCGCCGGGGCGTGGCCACCGTCGTCCGCCATCTCGTCAAAAATGGTCTCCGCTACGAACAAGCCCGCGTCGTCCCGCCCGCATCGGGCACAAAAGTAACCAGCATAGCCGGGGTCACGGCAGGCCAGTTCATCTTCGCCTGCGGCCCCTGGCTCCCGCAGGTCTTCCCTGATGTACTGAAAGGCCGGATCCGGCCCACTCGGCAAGAAGTATTCTACTTCGCGACTCCCGCCGGAGACCCCGGGTTCCGGGCTCCCTTTCTCCCTGCCTGGGTCGATCCCGGTGACACCATCTATGGGCTGCCCGATCTAGAAAACCGTGGTTTTAAAATCGCGCCCGACGGACATGGCCGCGAAATCGATCCCGAAACGCAGGAGCGAGTGGTTCCGCAAGGCTCCGTCGACAAAGTGCGCCTTTACCTCCAGAAACGATTCCCCAAACTCGCGCATGCCCCTCTGGCACAGGCCGAAGTCTGCCAATACGAAAATACGGTCAACGGAGACTATCTAATTGACCGCCACCCCGAACACGATAACGTGTGGCTCCTTGGGGGCGGCAGCGGCCATGGCTACAAGCACGGCCCGGCGGTCGGCAAATACACCGCCAATTTAGTTCTTAACGGCGGCAGGACCGAAGAGCTTTTTGCCCTGCATACCAAGGCACTCTACGATCCCGCCAACCGCAGTTCTACAATTCCCGGCAAGTGACTAACCTCGAACCACACGAAGATTGTTGATCACCGAGAACACACCCGACACGCCGTTTGCTTGGATAAACGCAATATTCTTGTCCATTTCGCGGTCCACGACACCTTCGAGCGTCACATTGCCATTCTTCACAATGATTCGAATCGAAGGGTTCGCCCCTAACGCGTAACGGTTCAACGCCGACTGCCCATAAACGTTCCGAGCTACCAAAAGCCGCAGACGGTCATCAAACGGAGAAAGAGGTAAAACCTCAATCTGGTTCACAACCTTCGTGATGCCCTCAATCCCGCGCAGGCGATTCGCCGCGTCGCTCTTCAACACTGGGCGCACCGTTTGCCCGGTCAGCGTCACCGTGTCTCCGTCGATTTGGTAACTGAGGTTGTCGAAGATACCCAGAAACGGCAGGGTAATCAGTTCCCGACGAACCTGTTTCTGTAACCGCTCCTGAGCTCTCGGAGTGTCCTCGCTAGTCGTTGCCGCGGGCAGGATCATGGCACCGGCCACCGCAGCGGTCATCATCATCTTTCCAATTTGGCGTTTCATTTGTACTTACTCCTACTGTTAATACGCGGAGAACAGTCAAACGGTTTACGCCCGTCATTGCGCTTTTACGAAGCCTTTACAATTCCTTACGCCGTAACCGGTTCGTCCACAACCTCGGCGTTCGTCGTACCCAGCTCTGCCGACAGGACCTGCAACGACCGCGGCGAGCCATCCAATTCCAACACGACCGGGATTTCATCGCCGTGGCCAGCACCCAACTCTTTGAATCGGCGCGCCGCCGGCATCACTCGAGCTTCCAATGTGCCTACCGCTTTGTTGAATGATTGGTTCGTCCGGTCCAGATTCTTCCGCAGTTCCGTCAAGTGCTCCGCCACCGTCCGCATCCGGTCATACAGTGTCTTGCCCAAATCGCGGATCTCCCGTGCGTTGGCCGACAACTTCTCTTGTTTCCAGCCGTACGCGATCGCTTTCAGCAGCGCAATCAATGTCGTCGGCGTTGCCAGAATAACTCGCCGCTCCACTCCAAACTCAATCAGAGACGGATCCTGCTCCAACGCCGCACTGAAGAACGTCTCGCCCGGCAGGAACGCCACGACGAATTCCGGCGACTGCGCGAACTGATCCCAATACTGCTTCGCGCTCAGACGCTGTAGATGCGCCCTCACCTGCTCGGCATGTTGCTTCAACTTCACCACTCGCGCCGTCTCATCGACCGCATCGAGCGATTCCAGGTACGCCGACAACGAAACTTTGGAGTCGATCACGATTTTTCGCTGATTCGGCAGTTGAACCACTAAATCCGGCCGCAAGGATCCATCCTCGGTCTCTACCCGCGGCTGCTCTTCAAAGTCGCAGTACTCCACCATCCCCGCCATCTCCACCACCCGCCGCAACTGCACCTCGCCCCAGCGTCCCCTCGTCGCCGGAGTCCGCAGCGCGTTCGCCAAGTTTTTCGTCTCCGCCTGCAGTCCTTGTTGCGCCTTCAACAAACTCTCTACCTGCTGCGAAATCGCCCCCACCACCCCCGACCGTTCTTTTTCAAACTCGACAATCCGGGTATCGACCTTATCCAACTGCTCTTTCAGTGGCTTGACGAGCTCGCCGATGGCCTGATGGCGCAGCTCCAACTCACCCTTGCTCGTTTCCTGGAAACGGGTCATCGTCGTCGCCGCCAACTCGAGAAACGCTTGGTTATTGCTTTGTAATGCCTCGGCCGTAATCGCGCGGAAAGTCGCGCCCAATTGGTCTTGCAAATCGCTCAGGCTCGAGATTTTTTCATCAGAGTTCTTCTTCGTCTCCTCCGAGCGAGCCGTCGCCTGGGCCAGGGCTGCCTGTAACTTCGCCAGATCCCGGGTCATGTCCATAATCCGGCTCCCCCGCGCCTCAATCTCCGCCTCATATTTGGGAATCATTTGCCCGCGTGCCTCCGCCGTGGCCCGCCGATCCCCTTCCTCCTTCAACTCGCTGGCCAGTCGGACGACCTCCGCCCCACTTGCGTCAGCCTTTTGGCGTAACTCCCCAATTTGCGCATCCCTTGCGTCCACGCGTTCCTTCAGCGAGGCTAGCTCGGTAATCGCATCGCCCTTCCCGCGCTCGTACGCGGAACGCTCCCGTAGCTTCATCGCCAGCCAACCGGCTACCGCGCCTACCCAAAAGGAGGCAAACAGGATCATTGCTAGACCGAACTGTTCCATGGCTCCGTTATCGGCGGGACGCGGATAAAACTTTATACCCGTAACCAAAATGGCACAATAAGAACTCCACCATGCGACGCCTCCTCCTCATTTCCCTTGCCGCCTCGCTGGCCCTCGTAGCCCAGTCCAAATACAAGCAACCCCCCGAAGCTATCCTAAAGGTGCTTCGGGCCCCTGCCACCCCTATCGCGAGCGTAAACCCCGCGAAGACCCATCTGCTCCTCCTCGAGCCGGATCGCTACCCTCCCATTGCCGAACTCGCCCAGCCCATGCTTCGACTGGCCGGTCTCCGCATCAACCCGCGCAACAATGGCTCCCGCAGCCCGCAAGCCAGTTTTAGAGGTTTGGAGCTCGTAAACCTTACAACCCTCCAAAAGACCGCCCTCCCCACCCCCGCCGGCGCCCGCTTCGGCGCCGCCCAATGGAACCCACAAGGGGACATGGCCGCTATGCCCGTGATGTTCGACGATCGCATCGAACTGTACCTTCTTGACGTCAAAGCCTCCAAGCTCAGAGCCATTCCAACCGTTCGCCTCAACGCCGCCTATGGCGACCCCATCGATTGGCTTCCGGGCGGGCGAACCATTTTGATCCAGTCCATCCCAGCCCAGCGCGGCGCGGCGCCAGTTGCAAACCTCGTCCCTTCGGGCCCTGACATCCAGGAATCCTTCGGCAAGGCCACCCCCGCCCCAACCTACCAGGACCTCCTCAAAAGCGAGCACGACGAACTGCTCTTTGAGTACTTTTGCACGTCGCAACTCGCCCTCGTCGACGCGGTTTCGAGCCAAGTCACCCCCATCGGGAAACCCGGCATCTATCGGGCTTCGGAGGTTTCCCCCAATGGCGCCCTTCTTCTGGTCTCGACCGTCCACCGCCCCTTCTCCTGGGTGCTCCCGGTGACCAGCTTTCCCCTCGACGTCGAGGTCTGGAACAAATCCGGTCAGACGATCTCCATCATCGCCAAACTCCCCCTCGCCGATCGCGTTCCCCTCGAAGGCGTTCGCACCGGCCCCCGCGGCGTGAATTGGTACCCC
>JBKJLJ010000332.1:0-8046 GCA_046597015.1 Bryobacteraceae bacterium | reverse complement strand
CCTTCCGCCTCGAACAATGGACCGCCGGCGGCCCCCAGTTCGACCTCGGCGATCCCGCCATCCTCGACCGGCCCCGCTTATAATCCCAGCGATTCTGATAGAATCCTCCCCATGGCCATTTGGACCAGTAGTGACGAGGTCGTAGCCCGCTTCGTCGATCGCCCCGACGAAGCCTCCTTCGCCGATTTCTTCCGCGCGATGGCCCCGCAACTCGTCGTCTATTTCCGCGCCCGCGGCTGCGAAGCCGGCGTCGCCGAAGATCTCACGCAGGAAGTCATGCTCGCCACTTTCCGCAAAGTCGGCAGCCTCCGCGATGGAAACCTCTTCCGCCCCTGGCTCTTTCGCATCGCCAAAAACGAGCTCCTCCAATACGTGCGCCAGCAAGGCCGCCGCCCCGAAGTCACGGCCCTCCCCCCCGAACTCAGCGCCGGAGCCTGGAACCCCTTCGACGGCCTCCGCCTCGGCGAATGGCTCGACTGCCTCACCCCCGAGGATCGCGACCTAATGCTCCTCCGCTACGTCGATGGCTTCGCCTATCATGAAATCGCCGAGCTACTCGAAATCCCCATGGGCACCGTCCAATGGCGCGTCTTCCGCCTGAAGAAGCAACTCGCGGAGCACTTCGCATGAATTGGGACCACGCATTAGCGCAAGAAGGCTCCCGCTGGCGCGAAGCAGCGCTGCGTCAGGTCGATACCGAACGCCTCCTCCGCGGAACCATGCGCCGGCTCGAACGGGACGGTTTAACCCCCACCGAAGCCATGGCCCTCATGAGCCACCTCCTCGAACCCCTCTGCGGCAAAGGCGCTGCGGAATCAACCATGACCGCCGCCTCCCGGCGCTGCGGCGGCCTCTCCGCCCGTAACTGGCGAACTTTCGTCGCCTGCTTAAGCGAACTCATCAGCTCCTTTTGCGGCGCCGCCGCCGGCCGGTTGGTTGACCAGGCGGGCCTCTCCCTGGAGCTTGCCTAGATGGTCGAATGGGGCGAATTCATCAAGTTAATGGCCTACGTCGCCGCGCTCGCCTATTGCTGGCGCATCCGCGCCGATCACCCCCCTCCCACCCGCATGCGCCAAGCCTGGACCTGGCTCGCCATCAGCTCCGGCCTCTCCATTCTTCGCCACGCCTATGAGTTAGTCGGCTACCTGGCCAACTGGGAACTCGATCGGATGAGCTGGCGCCAAATCCTCATCGTCCTCGCTCTCCTCGCCCTCACCTGGGGCTTGGTCGAATTGGCTGCCGCCTTTCGCGCCGTCGGCTTCGGCCTCCACTGGCGTCGTCTGGATTGGTTCTGGCTCGCCGCCATCGTCGTCCTCGCCGTGCCTGTCGTCGTCAATCGCCATCGGTTGGGTGACGCCCATTCCACCGTCGCCGCCATGCGCTCCCTTCAGTTCTTGAGTTCCATCCTCCTCGCCGTCCCCGCCGCCCTCGCCCTCGGCCTCCACCGCATCAGCGTCGAAATGACCGGCGGAAAATGGGCCACCGCCCTCCAATGGATGGTCGCCTTTCTCGTCACTCGCTTGGTTTGCCTCTGCCTCATCACCGCCGTCCCGGATTCGTGGCTCGTCATGACCCTGCTCGGCTGGGCCGCACCCTGGATGTTCGTCCTCGCCGCCGCCGAACGCTGGAATGTCACCCGGGCCGCACAGCGCATGAGCGAACAAATTTTCGCCGGAGCCAACAAAGCGACCTAACGCGGCATCTTGTCTCGTTATGCAGAAACTGGGAGCTATGTTGCTTATGATGTGTCTGGGGGCTGTCACCTCCCCCGCACAGGTCTTGTACGGGTCGTTGACCGGAAATGTGACGGATGCGGCCGACGCCGCCGTACCCGGCGCAAAAGTGGAGGCGGTCAACGTCGCCACCGGAGTTGCCAAGCAGGGCACAACCGACGAAAGAGGCGTTTACCTCTTTAACGATCTCCAGCCGGGCTCCTACAAACTCACTATCTCCTCGGCGGCCTTTCGCACCGTCGTCCAGAGCGGAGTCGGCATCGACGCCAACACCCTCCGCCGGATCGACGCCCGCCTCCAAGTCGCCAGCGTCACCGAAAGCATCGTCGTCGAAGGCTCCGCCGTCTCCCTGCAGACCGACCGCGCCGACATCAACGCCCAGATTTCCAAAACTCAGGTAACCAATCTCCCCCTCGGCGCCGGACGAAACTTCCAGAATCTCTACAAGCTCATCCCCGGCTTCACTCCGCCCGCCGAACTCCACTCCGACGCCGGCAACCCCCAGCGCGCCATGGGCACCAACGTCAACGGCGCCAGCTACTCCAATAACAATACTCGCATCGACGGCGCCACCGTCAGTTACCCTTGGCTACCCCACATCGTCGCGTACGTCCCTCCCCAGGACGCCATCGAAACCGTGAACGTGGTGACCAACAGCTTCGACGCCGAACAAGGCATGGCCGGCGGTGCCGCCATGAACGTCACCATCAAGAGTGGCACCAACCAAATCCATGGCTCCGCCCACGAGTTCCATACCAACAGCGCCATGCGCGCCCGCAACTACTTCTACTACGGCGGCAATCTCCCCAAGAACATTCTGAACCAGTTCGGGGGCACCATCGGCGGACCCATCAAGAAGAATAAGCTCTTCTTCTTCGCCGATTGGGAACGCACCATCCGCCGCCAAAACGCCTCCGCCTTCCGCACCCTCCCCAACACCGCCCTCCGCAATGGCGACTTCAGCGCCTTTGGCACCAACATCTACGATCCCGAAACCGGCGCAGCCAACGGCACCGGCCGCGAAGTCTTCCCTGGCCAGCGCATCCCCGCCAGCCGCATCGATTTCGCCGCCGCTAAAATGCTCGGCCTCCTCACTCAGCCCAACTACGTCGGCCTCAACCCCGCCTCGAACGTCATTCAGAATAACCACTTCGCCAGCGGCACCTACGAATTCAATCGCGACAACGCCGACTTTAAGGTCAACTACAACCCCACCGAAAAGTCCTCCATCTTCAGCCGCTACAGCTTCTCCCCTAGCCTCATTTTCGATCCGCCTTCCCTTGGTGCCGCCGGCGGCGATGCCCTCAACGGCGGCCAACCCGGACGCGCCCCCGGCCTCATCCAAAGCGCTGCCATCGGCGGAACCTATACCGTGTCCCCCCGCATCCTCATCGACGGGAACGTCGGCTTCACCCGGCTCCGCCTCAGCGCCGAAAACGTCGACCTCGACAAAAACTACGGCTCCGACGACCTCAGAATCCCCGGCACCAACGGTGGCGACCGCCTCCAGGGCGGCTACCCCCGCTTCAACATCAGCGGCTTCTCCGCCCTCGGCAACCCCAACGTTTCGAACCCTTTCCTCTTCCGGGACAATCAGTACGTGGCCGTCGGCAACGTCGGCTGGTTCCGCGGTGCCCACTCTTTCCGCTTCGGCGCCGAATACGCCTACTACACCATTAATCACTTCCAGCCCCAGGCCGCCTTCGGCCCGCGTGGCGGCTTCAACTTCACCGGCGGCCTGACGGCCTTGAATGGCGGCGCCGCTCCGAACCTCTACAACGGCTTCGCCGACTTCCTCCTTGGCCAAGCCAACGGCATGGGTAAGGATGTCCAGAACATCAACCCGGCGGCTGTCCGCATGCCGTCCTACGGCTTCTACGCCCGCGATCAGTGGCAGGTGAATCGCAAACTCACCCTCAACTACGGCATGCGCTACGAGTATTACCCCTTCGCCACCCGCGACCACCGCGGCGGCGAACGCTACGACGCCACCCTCAACCGCGTCCTCATCGGCGGCCTCGGCTCCACCCCCCGCGATACGGGCGTCGACGTCGGCTGGGGCCAAATCGCCCCCCGCCTCGGCATCGCTTACCGCGCCACTGAAAAGACCGTCGTCCGCCTCGGCTACGGCATCAGCATCGACCCGAACTCCTTCCGCAGCATGCGCGACGCTTACCCCGCTATCATCTCCACCCAGTTCTCCGGCGCCACCAGTTTCCTCGCCGCCGGCAATCTCCGCACCGGCATCCCTGCCATCGTCCCCCCCGACGTCAGTTCCGGTTCCATCCTCCTCCCCGCCGCCGTCGGCACCTCGACCTTTCCAAAAGTCTTCAACCGCGGCTACATCCAAAGCTTCAACGCCACCATCCAGCGCGAACTCATGAAGAATACGACCCTCCAGGTCGCCTACGTCGGCACCCGCGCCATCCGCCAAACGGCCTCCATCAACATCAACGCCAGCACCGGCATCGGCCGAGGCAACGCGGACCGCGCCCTCTTTCCCGCCTATGGCCTCATCGGCAACATCCTCCAGTTGACCCCGTTCAATACCTCGAACTACAACGCCTTCCAAATGCAGCTCACGAAGCGCATGTCCGGCGCTTCGCAGTTAGGCCTCGCTTACACCCGTTCGAAAGCCATCAGCTGGGCCGATAACAATGACTCCGGCCTCACCTGGAACAATCCAGCGGAATGGCGTCGCAATCGCGCCGTCGCTAACTTCGACCGCCCGAATAACTTACAAATCTTCGGTATCTACGAACTCCCCTTCGGCAAGGGCCAGCAATATGCCACGGGCAAACTCGCTTCGGCACTTCTCGGCGGCTGGCAGTTGAACGGCATCTTCAGCGCCTTCAGCGGAACGCCCTTCACCGTCGGCTCCGCCGGCACCTCCCTCAACTCCCAAGGCAACGGCCAGACCGCCGATCAAGTCGTCGCCACCGTCGACTTCCCCAAGCAGATCGGTCGCGGCTCCAGCTACTTTGACCCGCTCGCCTTCGCCCCCGTCACCGCCGTCCGTTACGGCAACTCTGGGCGCAACCTCCTCCGCGGACCCGGCGTCGTCAATCTTGACGGTAGCCTGTTCCGCAACTTCAACGTTACTGAACGGTTGCGCCTCCAGTTCCGCGCCGAAGTGTTCAACGTCTCGAACACCGCGGCCTTCAACAATCCGGGAGCTACCGTTTCCGGAGCCACCCGCAACGCTGCCGGCCAGATTACGGCGCTCAATGGATACACCGAGATCACCAGCGCCCAGGCCACCGAGCGGCAATTCCGTCTGGCTCTGAAGATTCTTTTCTGATCCCTCATTTGAATCGGATTTTGGCCAGGAACCGTTCCGCAAAATCCCCCCGCGGAATGCCACAATAAAACATTCATGAGTGGCTTCCGCAAGACCCTACGGCTGAGTGATTTAGTGTTCATGGGGCTGATCCTGATTCAGCCCACCGCCCCGATGCCCCTGTTCGGCGTCGTCAGCAACTTGGCCGGAGGGCACGTCGTCACCGCCATCCTGCTCGCGCTCGTCGGGATGCTCTTCACCGCCATCTCCTACGGCCGCATGGCCCGCATCTATCCCAGCGCCGGCTCCGCCTACACCTATGTGGGCAAAGAGGTCCACCCCGCCGCTGGGTTTCTCACCGGCTGGGGCATGCTTCTCGACTACGTCATCAACCCCATGATCTGCACCATCTGGTGCAGCAAAGCGCTATTGAATATCTTCCCCGGCCTGCCCTACCTCGTAGCCGTCCTGTTCTTCGTGCTCTTGTTCACTGGGCTCAACCTCCGGGCCGTCCAAGCCACCGCGAATCTGAATAAATGGCTGGCCATTGTGATGTTAGTCGTCGTCGCCTGGATGCTCGCCGCCACCGTCAACTTCGTCCTCGGAAATCCCGGCATCGACTTACTCAAGCCTTTCTATGACCCAGTTACTTTCTCCTGGGGTAAGTTATCGGCGGGTACCTCCCTTGCCGTACTCACTTACATCGGCTTCGATGCGATCTCAACCCTGTCGGAAGAAACCATCGACGCCGAGCGCAACGTGCCGAAAGCCACCGTCATCGTTTGCCTGCTCATCGGCGCGCTCAGCGCCATCGAAATCTACGCCGCCCAACTCGTCTGGCCCCACGGCGAAGCCTTCCCCGACGTCGATACCGCCTACGTCTATGCCGCCGGCCGCGCTGGCGGTGCCTGGCTGTTTCAGGCCATCAACTTCACCCTGCTCGTCGCCAGCATCGGCAGCGGAGCCGGCGGCCAAATGGCCGGCGCCCGGCTCTTATACGGCATGGGCCGCGACGGCGTCCTGCCCCCGGGCTTCTTCGGCTCAATCCGCGAATCCTCCGGGGTGCCCGTCAACAACGTTCTCCTCATCGGAGCCCTCTGTCTGATCGGTGCCGCGTCCATCACCTATGAGACCGGCGCCCTCCTGTTGAACTACGGGGCCTTTATCGGCTTTATGGGCGTAAACTTCGCCTGTTTGAAGCGGAGTGACCGTACTATTGTTGGAATGCTGCCTCCGGCCCTGGGCCTGGCCATCTGCTTCTTCATGTGGTCTAACCTGGGCTGGACCGCCCTCGTCTTAGGCACCGCCTGGGCGCTCGTCGGCGCTGTGGTGGCATGGCGAAGGGTTCGATAAGATAGGGTGGTGCGTACCTTACTCGTTTTCTTGATGGCGGCCGCCCTGCTGCCCGCGGCCGGCTGGCAAAAGCTCTGGAATGGCAAAGATATGGCCGGATGGAAGCAGGTCGGCTGGGGCAACTTCGTCATCGAAAACGGAGCCCTGAAGACCACCGGCGGCATGGGCTTGCTCTTCTATGAAAACGAAGCCTTCGAGAACTCGACCATCCGCGTCGTCTTCAAGACGATGACCGAGAAGGGTGCCAACTCCGGCCTCTACATCCGCATGCCCGAAAAGCCCCGCGATGCCTGGTACGGCGTGCACAACGGCTATGAAGTGCAAATCGACGCCACCGGCGACGACTGGCACTCCACCGGCGCTCTCTACTCCTTGAGCAAGGTCTCCGCCCGCAACGCCAAGCCCCTCGGCCAATGGAACACGATGGAAGTGGAGTTAAAGGGCGACGTAACCCGCGTCAAGCTGAACGGCAAGCTCGTCAATGAGTTTAAGGGCGACCAAGCCGTGCCCGAACGCAAAATGTGGTTCGAACCCGTGCGCGGCCCCCGCGCCAACAAGGGCTACATCGGCATCCAAAACCACGGAGCCAAAGACACCGTTTACTTCAAGGAAATCAGCGTTAAGCGCCAGTAAACGACGGTGGCCGCTTCTCTAGGAAGTGGGCCACCCCTTCCCGAAAGTCTGCCGACTCTAAGCTCAGCACCATCTCCTGCTCTGCAGTCGCGGTCGCCTCGGGTAGCGTCTGCCCCAGGGCCGCGAAGACCTGGCGTTTGATCACCGTCAGCGACCGGGGCGAAACCTGCGTCGCCAGCAGTTCCGCGTAGGCGCGGACGTCGAACAGGAAAGTCGGGCTCGGGTATACCCGGTTCACCAGATTCAGCCGCGCTGCTTCCTCCGCGTCGAAGATCCGCGCCGACAGCAGAACGTCCAGCGCCTGAGCCGGGCCGATCAACCGCGGGAGCATCCATGCCATCCCATACTCCGCAATGAGGCCTCTACGGGCGAATGCGGTGCCAAAGCGAGCGTCTGCCGAAGCGAACCTGAGGTCGCAGTAAAGCGTCAGGATCAGCCCCAAGCCCACGGCGGGGCCGTTGATAGCGGCGATGACCGGTTTAGTAAGCTCTTGCAGGAACGTGAATGGTTGAATGAAGTCAACGATAGGGCGCGTCTGTAAAAGCGCCATATCCGCCCCGGCGCAGAACCCGCGACCCGAACCCGTAATGACGATCACGCGTACCTCCAGGTCCTGCTCTGCAGCCGCCACCGCGTGGCGAAATTCGGCGTCCATCGTCATCGTCCAGGCGTTCAACTTGTCCGGCCGATGCAGGGTGATCGTCGCAATACGATCGGAGACGTCGAAGAGAATTTCGGAGTAAGTCATGGCGCCGGATTAACGACTGGGATCGGAAACTGCGAACGTCCCGCGAATACCTCGCCGAACACGTGGAGCATATCGGCGTGAATGCCGGTGTTGTCGGCGAGTATGTGGGGGCTGCGCAGATGGTGCGGAGCGCCGTGCATATCACTAACAGTACCGCCCGCTTCTTCGATGAGTAAGATCCCGGCTGCCATGTCCCACGGACTCAACCCGAACTCCCAGAACCCGTCGAGGCGTCCGCAAGCGACATAAGCTAAGTCGATGGCGGCGGCACCGGCGCGGCGGACGCCGTGCGTGATCAT
>JBKJLJ010000276.1:0-14036 GCA_046597015.1 Bryobacteraceae bacterium | reverse complement strand
GCCCGGCGCCGGCATCGGTTTTAAAATACATTTCGCCCACCGAACAGATCGCTGACAGCACGGTGCCTGTTTTAACCGGTCGCGTGTACGTGGCTTGGCTGAAATCGACCTCTTTCGATTGGCTTCGAAGGTCAATCCGGGTTTGCCCGAAGGCCAGCACGGAGAGACAAAGTAATAAAGTTGGAAATTTCATAGAGATTCCTTACTTCGAATCTAGGACCACCGGCTGAGTAGCCCACGGGTTAAGTTCCCAAGCAATGGAAAAGAAACGAAAAATAAATCTGAATACCTTGTGATGCTCTTGCAAAACTCCGTGCAAACCCATTGAAAGGCTCAGTCGCGAGCGTCGCCAATATCTTTTCACGGACAACTAAGACACCGAAATCGCCGGGATCGTTTTCCGGCAATTACGGATTGAATGACCACCTAGATAGGTCTTGTTTGAGGGGTAATCCGGCTGGCGGGTGTTGCCCTTGCGGGGAGTGTGGGTGGTTGCGATCCGTTGGACCATCAGCAACATCCAGAGGAAACTAGTATCCGCGCCACCAGAACACTTTCCCGTTGTTGCCTTTCTTGCCGCCGATATCGCAGGCGGTCGACTGTCGAGTTTTGCAAGTAGCTCTTGCCGATGCGATTGTTTCAGTCACAAAAAGAATTGACAACCCGTACCCCACTCGCTAGTCTGAGCAGCAAGAGAATTGTTTGAGCATCGCCAGTAATCCCTCCCGTTCCGCGGAGCACTTTCTCACAAACGTTCTTTGGAGTTGGACCGGTGTAGCCGCCAATCTGGCCTTGGGCGTCCTGCTTTCCCCCTACCTGATTCGCAAGTTGGGCAATGAAGCCTACGGCCTTTGGGCGCTCGTTTTCTCGCTGGTGGAATATTTCTGGGTGCTCGATGCCGGGTTGCGCTCGGCGGTTGTGAACTTCGTGGCGCGGGATCTGGAACTGGACGCACGGGAGTCGATTCGCGCGACGATGACTACCGCCTTAGCCGTCTATAGCGGCGTAGCCGTGCTCGCCTTGGCGGGGACGGCGGGGCTGGCCCTATGGTCGCCGGGCTTGTTCCAGATCAGCCCCGCGCTCGAGAGCAGTTTCCAGATGCTGGTGCTGCTGGTGGGCGCGGCGTGGGCGCTCAGTTGCCTGGCTCTGCCGTGGCGGGCGGCGCTCGAAGCGCACCAACTCTTTCCGGTGGTGAACCGCATCTGGATCGCCTCCCAACTGTTCCGCGTAGCCGGCAGTTTTGCGGTGCTGGCGGCGGGCTACGGGCTAGTGGCGCTGGGCTGGGTCTCCTTCGTTTGTCAGATTCTGGTCGCGCTGGCCAGCGTGGCGGCGTTTCACCGGGCCGAGCCGTCGCTCACTGTCTCGCGCGCCTTGGCCACCCGGGATCGCCTGCGTGAGATGGCCCGCTACGGCGCCCACACGCTGCTTTCCACCGTCTCCCAAATGGGCATAAAACAGAGCCAGCCGGTGCTGATCGGCGCCCAGATGCCCGCGGCGTTCATCGGCTATTTCGCGATTCCCTCGAAGTTGATGGAGTATTTAGTAGATGCGATCTCCCGGGTGGGCATCATCGCCAATCCCAATGCCGCCGCCCTGGCGGCCCGGGGCGAGTTCACCACCATCGCCCGGCAAGGCATTCTGCTGAACCGCTACTGCTTCGCTCTGTTCTGTCCGGCCGGTATTTTTATGCTCGTATTCGGCGAAGGGTTGCTGCGGGCCTGGGTGCCGACTTTTGTACCGTACAGCGCGCCTCTCCTGCTGCCGCTTGTGCTGGGGACTGCCTGGGCCGTGGCCGGGCAGTACGTCTCGGCTTCCCTGCTGTTCGGATTGGCTAAGCACGCCGCCTGGGCATGGCTGAGCCTGAGTGAAGCGCTGGTGCTCCTGCCCGGCTTGGCGTGGGTTCTGCCGCGCTACGGGCTAGTGGGCGCGGCTTGGGTATCAGCAATTGCCATGGTGCTCTTCCGGGGGTTGGCGGTGCCTTGGTACCTCTGCCGCGCGCTGCAGTTCTCCCCTTCCCGTTTTTTGATTTCGATTTATACCCGGCCGCTGCTGACGGCCCTGCCGGTGTGGGCGGCGGCCCAAGCCTGGCACACCGCCACCGGTTGGGGAACCGGCTGGCTCGAACTCCTGGCCGCCGCCGGGGCCATCAGCATCCTGTACCTGGGTATGGCCTTCTTCACCACCCTCGAACCCGCGCATCGGCAGATGCTATGGAGCCGGATCCGCCGCCGGTCGATATAGTGAAGTGAGGTCGACGCAGCTGATTTCTGTTTTTCGTATCGCCGGGGCCTGGAGTCCTCGCCAAGCCGGGCTTCTGGTGTTTGTAGTGACGGTCGTCTTCCGGCTGCTACTGGCCCTTGCCGTGAAACCGGACTTCAGCCGCGACACGGGCGAGATTACGGCCATCGCCGTTTCCGTAGCGGAAAAGAACGTTTTCGGCGATCCGTATAAGATTCCGACCGGTCCGACGTCTCATTTCTCCCCCGGCTGGCCGTTCCTGATGGGGATGGTCTACAAAATCTGGGGGCTAAGCACGGAAGCCGAGAAGGTCCGGCAGGTGATTTGCATCGCCGCCACGGCCCTGCAATTCAGTCTGTTGCCTTGGTTCGGCGCGCTGGCTGGGTTGCCCCGGCTGGCGGGATTAATCGCCGGGTTGCTGGGTGGACTGCTGCCGCTGCGCTACTGGGTGGAAACCTACTGCGCCTTCGGCGAGCCGTATTCGGGCCTCACGACGCTCCTGTGTGCCGGGCTGTGGGTATGGATGGTGCGTCAGGGAAAATGGACCCCAGGCTACTGCACGCTGCTCGGTTTGAGCATCGGCGTGGCCATGCATTTCAATCCGGCTGTACTCGCTATCTTTTTGATTGTGCTGCTATTAGGCCCCTGGATGCGCCTGGCCAGGCTGCCTCGCACGGGATATCTCCCGGGGGCCCTGGCGGCGATGGCCGGCCTCGTCCTGGCGCTGACCCCGTGGACGATTCGTAACTATCAGGCCTTCGGGAGCTTCCTGTTAATGCGGGGCAATCTGGGTTTAGAACTACAAGTTTCTTATTGCGATATGGCGGTGGCCGACACCGACGACAACATCCGCCTGGGTGTGTTGCGGACGTATCATCCGGCGGGCAACCTGGCGGAGGCGGAGATGGTTCGGGATTGGGGGGAAGCCGCTTACTTCCGCTACAAGATGCGGCAGGCGGTGGAATGGATCCGCGCGCATCCGGGCCGGTCGGCCCAGTTGGTGATGCAGCGGTTCTGGCTGTTCTGGTCCCCGGGAACGACGAAGCTACTCTATGCAGCTATTAATTTGATCTTGTTGGCGCTGGCGTTTACCGCTCTGCCCCGGCTGTATCGGTGGGCGCCGGAGGCGGCTTGGCTGGCCGCGGTCGCTCTGGCGGCTTACCCGCTGCTGTATTATTTAATTCAGAGCGCCGCCCGGTACCGCTACCCGCTGGAATGGCTGTTGTATCTACTCGCCATTGTGCGCCTGCTCCCCGCGCAACAGGCTCTGTTGCCCAGGACTGTGACCGCTACCACTCTAGGAGAAACCATTTAGCGTGATGCCGGGGTACCCCTACTTCTGTTCTCTACCCGAATCGTTTTACCCATCCGAAATTAGATCGAATGGCGGATGTTCCGTTTTCGCAAGGAAGGTTATCGTTGGATATCACGCCCCTACTTCAAGCTACGCCGGAAGCCGCCCGGCCCCCCTCTACCATGCCGGCTGAACTCGATATTTCGACTATCTCGTTAGGCATCGCCTGCCCCATGGCCAACGAGGGGGAGGACGCCGTGAAGTTCGTGCGGGCCGTCTTAACGCACTGCGAAACGTTCCCGTTCCGCGATCTGCGTTTTTTTGCCGTCCTCGACAAAGCCTCGACCGACAATACCCGCGAGTTACTCGACAACTATGCGTCCCACGAACCACGCCTGTCCGTAGTGTGGTCGCCCGGAAACCAATGCGTCGTCGATGCCTATGTCCGTGGCTACCAGTCGGCGCTCGATGCCGGTTGTGATTGGATCCTTGAAATCGATGCCGGCTTTTCGCATAACCCGGCCGAAGCCCCAGCGCTGCTCGAAAAGATGGCGACCGGAAAGTACGATTGCGTCTTCGGTTCGCGTTTCAGCGAAGGCGGCGGCATCAGCGACAGTTCGTTCAAGCGCTACCTGGTGTCGAGCGGCGGCAGCCTGCTGACCAACCTGCTACTCGGTACCAAAATGGCCGATATGACCAGCGGTTTCGAGCTCTTCAACCGCGAAACCCTCCACGCCATCGTCAAGCGCGGCATCCATAGCCGGGCCCATTTTTTCCAGACCGAAATCAAAGTCTTCTGCCGGAACCGGCGCTATGTCGAGGTGCCCATCACCTATCGTATGGCGAGCCCGCGACTGTCGAATAAAGCGATCATCGAGGCTTTGCGGCAGCTCACGAGTATGTTCTTTCAACGGATGACCGGCCGTTTATAGCAGGTTTCCAGAATAAGGTTGCTAAACTTGGAGTCCATGTCCGTTTTGGATGTTTTTAACCGTCCCGACGCCTTAGTCGTCACCTCGATTGCCGCCCCCAACCCGGTGCTGCGCGCCCTTGCCGAAGGATCGATCCGGCACGATATTCACTTTTACAATATCGGCGACTCGAAAACGCCGCCCGGTTTTGCTCTTGAAGGCTGCGACTACTACCCGCTCGACCGCCAGCGGAAGCTCGAACTCGAATTCGCCACCCTGTGCCCGGAACGGCACTACGCGCGCAAAAATATCGGCTACCTGCTCGCCATGCGCGACGGCGCCAAAGTCCTGATCGAAACCGACGACGATAACTTTCCGCGCGATCCGTTCTGGCTCCCCCGCCAACGGCTGGCCGAAGCGCCGGTGGCCGAACAGACCGGCTGGCTCAACGCCTACGGGTACTTCTCCGATGCCCTGCTGTGGCCCCGCGGTCTGCCGCTCGATGCCGTGCAGGCTGTCCGGCCAGCACTCGCTTCCCTGCCCGTTAGCTCCCGCGATTGCCCCATTCAGCAAGGGCTCGCCGATGAGAACCCGGACGTCGACGCCATTTACCGCCTCCTGCTGCCCCTGCCCCAGAATTTCCGGCCCGGTCGTCTGATTCTCGGCGCCGGGGCGTGGTGCCCGTTTAACAGCCAGAATACGACCTGGTACGCCGACGCCTTCCCGCTGCTCTATCTGCCGGCATACTGTTCGTTCCGGATGACCGATATTTGGCGCAGCTTTGTCGCCCAACGCATCGGCTGGGTGAACGGTTGGAGCATCCTGTTTCACGAGCCCACCGTTTGGCAGGAGCGCAACGAGCACAATCTGATGCGCGACTTCGCCGACGAAGTCCCCGGCTACCTGCATAATCGGGCGATCGGAACCGCTCTCGATGGGCTGCCGCTCGTCCCGGGCCTCGAAAACCTCGGCGGCAACTTGCGCCTCTGCTACACCAAACTGGTTGCCATGGGCCTGGTCGGAGCGGCCGAGCTGCCGTTGCTCGAAGCCTGGCTGCGAGACATCGGGTCGCTGTAATGCTCGCAGGAATCGCCGGCAGGGGTTGGTTCTGGACCGCCATCGCCTTCCTGCTGGCGCTTCATTTCGCGATTGACCTCCGCGTAATGCCCGATTCCCGGGATTACATCGAGATGGCGGGCCATCTCGCCGCCGGCCAGGGGTTTGTGACGCACACCCTCGACGCCGGCACCCGCGTGGTCCCCGACGTCCGGCTGCACCATCCACCCGCCTACGGGGCGCTGCTCGGGGCGCTGCAAGCCTTGGGTCTGCCGATTCTCACGGCCCTGCGCGCGGTGACCGTGCTCTGCTTCACGCTCACGGCGCTGCTCGTCTGGTGGCTGATCCGGCGGCTGACGCCAGAGACCTATGCGCCCGCCGTGATGGCGCTGTACCTGACCCTCAGCACGCTCTTTGAGCCCTGGGGCTACGCGATGAGCGAAGCGCCGTTTCAACTCTTCACGGCGGCAACCCTGCTGTGGCTGGCTCGGCATCCGCGCCCCCAAGCCGGCTCCTGGGCCGTTGCCGGGGTGCTGGCGGGCCTGGCGACACTCTGCCGGTGGATCGGCATCAGTTTGCCGCTGGCGGCTGTCCTGTGGCTCTGGCCGCGCCGGAAGCAGAAAGCGGCCTGGTTTGCGGTCATCGCCCTCGGCGTGGGCTATACGCTCGTCGTGGGACCCTGGCTCGCCCGCAACGCCCTGCTCACCGGCCGGATGATGGGTAAAGTCTCCGAGCCCTCGCATATCCCCGCCTGGCTGAACCTGACGGCATTTTCCCGCACGCTGCTGCTCGACCTGCTGCCCGCGCTGGTTCTTCTGCTCGTCGCCTTCGCCATTGGACGGGGGGTAAGCCTCTGGCGTCCGGAACGATTGCTGCTGCTTTGGGCGGCTGCTTACTCCTTTATTTTACTCGGGATGGCGTCGATCTCATTCATCGATCCCATCAGCACCCGGCTGACCCTTCCGCTCTACCTCGCCCTGGTTCCTTTTTGCGGAGCCCACGCGCTGCGCCGCCTCGCGCCGGTTCGTTTTCGGCCGGCTGTGGTGGGTCTGGCGGCCGGACTGTTGATCGCCACGGGTATCTTTCAGGTCGTCAATGCCCGCCGGCGAGCCGCCTTGGCACCGGTCTTCGCTACCGGCCCTTTGAGTGAATGGGTCGCCGCCCACACCCCGCCCGGCAGCCTCATCGTCAACCCCGCCGCGGCCCCTATCCACTTCCCGGCCGCCGGGGACCGTTACACTTTCGTTCAGTTCTTTCACACCAGCGGCATGGACCCCGCCCGGCCCCGCGCATTCCTCGACCGGTTCGGTAGTCACTTCCCTGCCCTGTTTCTTGTCCTGCCTGCTGGCGAAGCAGCCAGCGCCTGGGAGCCCGGTTGGCGGTTGACCGCCGTGGGCGAGGTAAACCACCCGGAACAGGGCGATCCGCGGCTTTGGCGTGTTTTTGCGATCCAGCCGCGCTAGAAGAGCCAGCCCCGGATGCCGTAGTAGACAAGTTTGGCCGTCTCGGAAGCTTCGTCGAGAAAGGCGCTCCAGCGCTGTTCGTAATGTTCGTAGCGCTTTAGGGCGTCGGAGGCCGGGAGCGCCTGGACGGCAATGCCTGAATGGCGGAAGACGCGCACGGAGCGGTACATGTGGTAGTCGCTCGACAGCAGCGCATTGGTCCCGGGCGTCAGTTGCGGACGCAGGTTCTCCCCGCTCTCCCGGGTCGTCTGCGAGACAGTTTCCAGGTGAATCTTCGTGCGGTCGACGCCGTGGGAGACGAGGAAGTCGGCCATCAACTGGGCAACCGGGGCCTCGATGCCGCCCGCGCCGGTAATCCAAATTTCGCGATAGGGGTGCCTCCGTTCCGCGAGCACCGCGTACGCCGCCCGGCGGTAGGAGCTCTCGCCCATGACCGCCGGACCGAGGCTCGATCCGGTGAGGATGATGAGGCGATCGGCCGCGCCGTCGGTCCAGCGGTCGGCCAGAAGGAGGCCCCACCAGCGGACGGCCGGGGTAAAGGTGACAGCGAGAAAAAGGACGCCGATCGCAGTGCAGAGCAGGCGGGCGATGCCGAGGAGACGACGGGAGAGCATGGGCCTATTCTACACAGACCATACTCTACACAGTCTCATGAGCTTGTCTAGTCTACGGAGATTAGATAGGATCCATAGAACCATGCGTATCGTCTTACTTGCCAAAAAGGGCGGAGTCGGCAAAAGCACCCTCTCCCTCCTGCTCTACGCCGCCCTCCGCCACGCCGGACGTACCGTCTCGCTGATCGATTGGGATCTGCAGGGGACGAGCACCAAGGCCCTCGCCCTGCTCGACCAGGGCCCGCCACCCACCCACCCCGAGATCATCCTCTACGACACGCCCCCCAGCCTTGAACACCCCGCCGCCGCCACCGCCGTCCGCAACGCCGATCTCTGCCTCGTCGTCACCTCCCCTTCCCCGGCCGACGTCTGGGAAGCTGAGGAGGCGGTACTCTTTGCGCGCGCCCGCAACCCGCAGGCGGCCGTGCGCCTGGTCTTCAACAAGGTCCGCCGGGGCACTGTGCTTGGCCGTTTGCTGGAAGAGACCGCGCGCCTCGTGCCCGCGCCTGCCCTGGGCGCCTCGCTCAGCGCGCGCGAGTGCTATCAGCACGCGGTGGCGCAGGGGTGGAAGGCGCTCGACGGGGTAGCGCGCGAAGAGGTCCTGCAACTGGCGCTAGCGGTGATGGCGCAACCGCACAAAACAGCCGCACAGACTGTGTAGTATATTGAGTCTGAGGAGAATCCACCCATGGCCAAACGCGACACCCAGGCCGGCCTGCTGGCCGCCCTCCGGCGCACCCCCCAAGCCATTACGACGTTCCCCGGCGAGCTATCGAGCAGTTTGGACGCGGCCCCCGCCACGGTGGCGGCTCCCAAGGCCCGGGGCGGCAAAGCCGTCCAGTTCTGGCTGCACGACGAAGACCGCAAGGTGATCCGCGAACTAGCTGCCTATCTCTCCAGCCAAGGCGTCCGGCCGACCGACAGCCTGATCGTCCGCGCCGCCCTCCGTCTTGTCCAGGGCGACGCAGCGCTTGTGACCGCATTCCGAGAGGCGCTCGCGCACGATGGGCGGTACCGGCCGCGCCCCAAGGCAGACACCACACTCTAGCTAGAGTGTGGTGTCTGTTGATTCTATGTCGAGAAAGATCCGTGTTCTGCTCGCCGCCCCCTCGAGCGGCTACCTCGGCGGACAGGCCATCCAAGCCGCCCGCATGCTCGCCCTGTTTGCACGCGACGGCCGCCTCGCCGTCTCTTTCCAACCCCACGATCCCCCGCTCGGCCCCCTCGCCTTCCTCGAACGCCTGCAGTTCGTCCGCACCGTCGCCCGCGAAACCGCTTATATTCTGCAACTCCTCTGGCGCATCCCGCAGGCCGACGTCGTCCATACCTTCTCGGCCGCCTACTGGTCGTTCCTGCTCGCGCCCGCGCCCGCCATCTGGATCGCCAAACTGCTCGGCAAACCGGTAGTCGTCAACTACCGGAGCGGGGAAGCGCTCGACCACCTCACCCGCTGGCCCCGCTCGGCCGTGCCGACCCTGCGCGCCGCCACCGTCCGGGCGGTTTCCAGCGGCTACCTGGCCGAAGTTTTCGCCGGGTTCGGCCTGTCCTCGGAAGCCATTCCGAACGTCATTGACCTCGACCGGTTCGCTTGGCGTAGCCGCGACCGCTTGCGCCCGGCTTTTTTGTCGAACCGGAACTTTGAACCGCACTACGATGTCGCCAACACCCTCCGGGCGTTTGCTTTGCTCTCCCGGCAATTGCCGGGGGCGACGCTCACCGTCACCGGCGATGGCCCCGAGCGCGAAGGCCTCCATGCCCTCGCCGCGGCGCTCGAACTCCGGAACGTCATCTTCGCCGGGCCGGTCGCGAACGCCCGCATGCCGGAGTTTTGCGCCGGCGCCGATGTCTATCTGAACAGCAGCCGCATCGACAACATGCCCGGCTCGCTCATTGAAGCCTTCGCTGCCGGCTTGCCGGTCGTCTCGACCAACGCGGGCGGCATCCCCTGGATGGTCGAGCACGGCCGGACCGGCTTGCTCGTCGCATGCGGCGATCCGGAGGCGATGGCGGCTGAGGCGCTCCGGTTATTTACAGAACCGGGGCTGGCGCGGACCCTTGCCGAACAGGGCAGGGAAGCGGCAGCGGAGTACACGTGGGAGAAGGTGGGACCGCGGTGGGAGTCTCTGTATACTCGTCTATCTAACCAGTCTCAGTAGTCTACGTAGACTCAACAGGCTCAGTAGACTGTGAAGACTAGGTCGTCCCACTCCAGGCGATGTTCGCTCACGATCCGCAGTTCCCCGGTCTGCTCGCCCTCCAGATCCAGCACCGCCGCGGCCAGCATTACCGCACTTTGCGTGATCCGCCAACACGGCTCGAGACTCCCGTAAGCCTGGCTCCGCTCCGCTCGGCTAACCGTCACCGTCCCACCCGCCAGCGCCAGCGTCACCCCTCCCGCCAGCCGGAACGGCCCCTCGCCCTGCGGCTCCTCGGCCGTATACCAGTTCTGCCCGGCTGCTGCGGAGACCGTATCGACCACCCAGATAAACCGGTGGTCCACCACCCCCACGCGCCGCCGGTGCGTCACCCCTCCCGCCAGGCACACCCCCTCCGCCCGCTGCCCGTCCGCCGACACCTCACTCCGCACTTCCGGCCGCGACCGCCACGAGAACGGCCCCGCCGGCTCAGCCTGTACGATGTCCATTGTGTTGTGCGCTCGGGCTGTCCGGAACCGGTCCCGCTCCCCTGACATATAGGAGAACGTACCCGGATCAAGCAGGGTATCCAGCCCTCGCCAACGCAGCACCAGACTCAGCGCATCCGCGTGGCTATGCCCGGCGCTCAGCGCCCCGAAGCCTCCTCCGTCAAAGTACAAAACCCCGTCGTCCCAATGCCAGCAGACCAGGCCCGAGGCAGGGAAGTAGCGCTGGGTTCGTTTCCCTGGCGCCGGCCGTTGCAGCCACGCCTGGCAAGCCATAAGCGTCGTCGCCCCAAAACCCCGGCGCGGGCCGTAGGGGTGAAATAAACGCCCCCCGTCGTCATCGCCCAGCAGGGGCAGTGTGCCATCGGGACCCAGCAGCCCGTCCAGGTATTCCGCCATCCGCCCCAGGGCCTCGTACCGCTCGCCCCGCAGCATCGCATGGTACAAAAACAGGTCGAGCGCGTAGACGTGATAGTAGGACGACAGTTCAAAGTGCGCTCCATCGTCCAACACCTGCCGCTCTAACTCCTCCCGCACAATCCGGTGGCCCGTCTTCTGCCACGCCTCCCGGCCCAGGGCCAGACCAATCGCATGCAGCGCCACCGCCTCCCCTTGCAGGTGCGTATTCGGCGAGAAGTACACCGACAGGTTCGCTTCCAAATGCCGCCCGTGCAGATAAAGGCTCTCGAGCATCTTCTGCCGCAACGGCGCGGGCAGGGCCTCTTCGGTCCAATGGAGTACCCATAGCCAACTCATCGCCCGGAAGGCGACTTCGAGCGCACTGGCCCAGTTAATGCCCCGCTGCGGCGGGTTCTGCTCCCACCAGCTTTCCAGATGCCGCTCGATCACAGCCAGCCAAGCCGCATCGCCGTCGATCGCCCAAGCCTGCGCCAGCGTCACCAGGTGCTGGTGGCGATTAATCTCCCAAATGAATTTATGATCGCCGGCGATGGCAAAGTTGAGATAGGGAATCCGGCGGAAATACTCGACCCCGGTTTCTTTCTGATTCACCCAGTCCCGGCGCCACCGGATCCGGTCGCCAAAGACAACCCACCGATCAAAAACGGCGAGCTCGCCCCCCGCGATCCGGCGGGCTAGCCCAAGAATCTCCGCCTCCGGCACGCGCGGAACCGCGGGGAAGGGAAGTGAGTGCCAGCGCAGCCCCGCCGGAGCGGACGGCCAGCGGTACAGCAACAGGTTCGCCATCTCCTGGCGGAGGCGGAACCGGACTTCGGTAAGGGAGGGAATCCGCAGACTTTAAAAAGTCTAGCAGTCTCCGCTACTCTGAAATATACGGCCAGGCTGTAGATCCAAAGACGATCTTGCGATAAGCCAGGATAAGCCAGAAGGAACGGAAGTGGATACTGCGAAAATAGAAGCAAACAGCACGACGCCCGTATTGGCCGTGTTTGGTATGGGTTACGTGGGTTGTGTAACCGCCGCATGCTTTTCGGCGATGGGGTACCGGGTCATCGGAGTCGATAAGGACGCCCACAAAGTGGAATCGGTCTTGCGGGGCGACGCCCCGTTTTATGAACCCGGCCTCAAGGAACAGATTGAGCAAGGCAACCGCGCGGGCCACCTGTCGGCGACCACCAACGTTTCTGAAGCTCTCGCGGTCGCCGATCTGGCGCTGATCTGCGTCGGGACGCCCTCGGAAAAAAATGGCAACCTGGGCCTTGGACAGCTCCGCCGCGTCGTCGAAGAAATCGCCGCCGCCCGGCTCGCCGACGGACTGACGAACCGGAAACTGGTCGTCATCATCCGCAGTACCGTCTTTCCTGGCACCTGCGAAGACGTCGTCACCCCTGTCTTCGCCGCCGATCCGGCCGTCACCGTCGTCAGCCACCCCGAATTTCTCCGCGAAGGCACCGCAGTTAAAGATTTTCTCATCCCCTCGCTAACCGTCGTCGGCGGCTCCTCGGCCGAAGCGATCGAGCGGGTCGCGAGCCTCTATGCGCCTCTCCACGCCGAAGTGCAGCGGGTCACTCTGCGCACGGCCGAGATGATCAAATACGCCTGCAACGCCTTCCATGCGCTCAAAATCGGCTTCGCCAACGAAATCGGTTCGCTCAGCACGAGCCTGGGCGTCGACGGCACTGAAGTCATGTCCACGCTGTGCAAGGACATGCGCCTGAACATCTCACCGGCCTATCTACGCCCCGGCTTCGCCTTCGGCGGCTCCTGCCTCGGTAAGGACCTGCGCGCGCTTACCTACCGCGCCTCGCGCATGGACCTGCATCTGCCGCTGCTGGAAGCTGTGCTGCCGAGCAACGACAGCCATCTACGCCGCGCCACGGCCCGCGTGATGGAACACCCCTCCAGCCGCATCGGTATCTATGGCCTCGCCTTCAAAGAAGAGACCGACGACCTCCGCGAAAGCTCCGTCGTCTCTCTCATCGAACATCTGATTGGCAAGGGCCGGGACTTGCGCATCTACGACCGCCATATTCAGGTGGATCAAATCTACGGGTCTAATCGCCAGTTCCTGCTCACCGCGGTGCCGCATATCCAACGCCATATGGCCGGTTTCGACGCCATGCTCGAGTGGGCCGAGGTCATCGTCATCGCCCAAAACCCGCCCGCCGCGGACCGCGAGCGCCTGAACGCCGCCGGCAAAACCGTTATTGACCTGACGGTTTGCTAACCGGTTCGATCACATCCACCCGGACCGACTCATAAGAACCGACCTGGCGGCTCTGCCAGCCTCGCGTCTTCAAATCCTCTTCTAACCATCGCAGAACAGAGCCCTGCTGGCTGCGGGAGAGCAACCACAGGCGCTTATTCCCCGCCAAGGCCGCATCGAGCTGCGGCCGCAGTTCGGCGAGCCGGTCCAAGCGCGGCGAATACGGGAGCCCGATGATATTGCCGTCAAAGCGATAGAATTCCATGCCCGCCCGGAACATGCCGCCGGGTTTGTACGACTCCTGCCATTCGGGAAAATCCGCTTCCATAAATCCCGCGTAATACAGCACCGGCTCCGCCGGGCCGCCGCGTTGCCGCTCAATCGCCATGAAGGCAGCCCGCCAGTTCTCATGATTGGGATGCGGAGCCGGTTGCGTCCCTGCCACAATCAGCGCCGACCCGGTGGCCACCCCAACCGCCGCCCAGGCGCGCCACCGCCACGGCTCCACTTGCGCCAACAACCAGCCCAAACACCACGCCGCAGCGGGAAACGCGGTGAAGTAGTAGCGCGGCAGAAACACGCTTACCTTCGTCGCCAGCGACAAGCCGTAGATCAGCATCGGCGGCAGCAGCCAGGACACCAGCACGTAGGACAACAGCGGCGGCGCTGAGTTCCCCCTCAGCACGCCCCGCCGCAACCCCAGCACCGCCGCCAGTGCCAGCAAAACCAGTCCGGCCGCCGGTTGCGGAAACAGCGCCCCCAGGAAGTCGATCGGAGTGGGCATGGGGAGATAATTCAGACTTGAGAGCGGTTTTTGGATCACCTGCCGCAGCGCTTCGGCCCCGCCCGGCAGCAGCGCCGCCAGCGGCCAAACCCACTGTTTCGACGGCCGCACCGTCCAGAGCACGCGCAACCCTGCCAGCCCCACGCCCACCGCTTGCATCAGATGCGCATTGACGACCAGAAAACTGCACAGGGCGGCCGCCAGAAGCCAGTACCAGCGGCGGCGCTCGAGCCACAGCTCAACGCTCCACAGCAGCCCCAGGAAGAAGGCGAGCGCCAGCATGTAGGCGCGTGCATTGGCCGTCTGCTGGTAGATCGCGTGCAGACAGGGCAGCAGCAGCACGCTCAACAGCGCCGTCCGCTGGTCAAACCAGCGCTTGCCCAGTTGATACATCGCCACCAGACAGAAG
>JBKJLJ010000202.1:0-2837 GCA_046597015.1 Bryobacteraceae bacterium | reverse complement strand
GTTCTCAACTGAAACTCGAGGTTTTGACGAACTTTGGCGTGCAGGGGGGTTCCACTAGACAAAGCGATCATTTCTCCTTCCACCAATTCAAAGTCCGCGGTCTCCGGAGTGGTCATCTGGGCGAATTCTTCGACGGACATCAGCGTGCTTGTAGTCATGCTTGCTCCACTTCCATCGTAGCGCCGCGCTCGGCGGAAGATTAGGGCCGGAACGACGGCGTTACGGCGCAGAGAGTTCGATTCAGGAACGCTTAAGAACTTACGCGTGGACATCCGGCGATGCGGTCGAAATCGGTGCCGTAAGTGATGACTACCGCAGCGCGGGCGAGGAGGATCGCACCGGTGTCGAGATTCTGCCGGGTTTGCTTCATCGAGCGATGCAGGACGCGGCAGCGGTGCAGGACTTCGTGCAAGACTTCGGCATCGATGGCCGCCGCCACTTCGCCTCCCGCCAATTCAACAAGGCTACGGCAGGAGCTGGGTCAGGTTGAGGACAACGCCGGCGACAGGGCCTTCTCCCTCCACTTGATCGATGCCCGTTCGAGTTTCCACCTCGCCGATGGGACGGTAGATGGTCACGGACCGATCCCGGAGATCCAGCAGCCAGCCCAGTTGCGCGCCTTGCGAGAGATATTCGGCCATCTTTCCCTGCCGCGGCTTCAACCGGTCACTCTCGGACTTCACTTTGATGACAAAGTCAGGACAAAGATGCCAGAAGGACCCGCGCTTATGAGAACCGAGTTGTTCGACCCTGGATTTCAGCGTCCAGGACGCGTCGGGAGAATGGCGCGCACCGTTGGGGAGAACAAAGCCGGTAGAGGATTCGCAGCGAATGCCTCACCGATCCTTTCGGGCCCACGCGCGAAGTTCACCCGCAACCTCGAAAGTTGGAAGCCCCGGTGTCGGCATGAGTAGGCGGCATCACAATCAGTTCCCCTTCGGCGGACATTTCGAAGTGCAGATTGGGATGTTCGGCGCAAAAGACCGCGAACTCCTCATCGCTCATGGGCGGAGCCGCCAAGGTCGCGGGCAGGAAGGCTTCTCAATGAGGAACGCCATGACGTCCGTGTAGCGCCAAACCGATTCGCCCGGGAGGCCTCGCGCGGCACGTCAGTCCAAGTCAGTCAATTCGCGCCAGCCAAGAGCGGCTCCAACCGCGCGCTTGACCTCGATCCACCGTTCGGGGCTCAAGCGGCCCGCTTGACGAGTGAGCGACTGCCGGGCAACCATCCGCAAGTTATCGCAGTTGGCGACGCAATCCTTGGGCAATCCTTCCGCTTGGCCCAACAAGATTTCGCTGGCCATGTCGCGAATCGTCGAGGTGATTTCAATGGCGATGAATTTGTTCAGGTAGGGATAGGAGTCATCACGGCTGATGAGTAATACGAGCCGTCGTCCGGCCGGTTCCCGCAATTCGGCCCACCAGATATCGAATTGCCTCATTCCTTCCACTCTTCCGCGGAATCCCAAGTATTGGCATCGTCAACCGAATCGGGCTGCAGACGATACGCCTCGCGCATCCGCTCCGTCTCGCGTTGGAAGAGGGCGTCTTTCACGGCCTTGCGTATGAAGTCGGCCCGCTGGCGCTTGGCGGCCGGTGCAATCCGGTCAATCGCCTTCATCGTCGACTCATCGAAGTGGACTAAGACTTGGGGCATACATCCTCAGTATATGTCTAATCTATATGGATGTACCCCAATGGTGCTGCGCGTCCCGGGACAACTTAGCGTCGGGAGAGTGGGATGAAGCCGATTTTGACGTTATTGGCCTTTGCCGCCTCGCTGGCGGGCCAAAGTCCGGCGCTTTGCGTGGACCCCTCCGGCGAATGGCGTTTTCAAACCGGCGATCGCCCGGAATACGCCTCGCCGGAATTCGACGATTCGGCATGGCCCACGATACGACTGCCTCGATCGGGTAAGCAACCGCAAGGCTACTGGTGGCTTCGGCGCACGATTGATCTTCCGGAATGGGCCGATACGACGCACCTGGCGATCACCATGGCGGCCTCAACGAGGTGTATGAACTCCGCGTCAACGGAGTTCTGGCCGGCGCAATTGGCGGGCCGAGTCTATTTGAAACCTACACGGCACGGCCACGCACCATCAGCCTCCCCGCGCCAGCTGTTGCGAAAGGCTCACGGAAAATAAGCGTGGTGTTGCGCCTTTGGTATTCAGGCATCCTGATCCCACCAGAGTTTGGGCTCGCCGGGCTTCCAGACGCAGGTCCATATTTGCTCACCTACGCCTACAACGCGCCGCACGACGCGGGCCGGGCATCGATGGCGGCGCGGGAATGAGTCCCGACCGGCCTGCTGGGATCGGCCTCCATCGAGTTCATACTGGGCCTGCCGCTTCTGGTGTGTTGGTTGTTGCAATCCAGCCGGCGCGAACTGGCCTGGTTTGCTTGCTTTCTGCTGACCGAGGGGGTCGGGCATGGCTGGATTTTCTTCACGCTCTCCGGCGACTGGCCTCATGGCGTTACGACCTTCGTCGGGATCGCCTTGTCACTGGGAACCTTGTTTCTGTTGCAGTTCGCGCTTCCGTTCATCAACAACGGCGTTATAAAGAAGACCCTCCACGCGATGGCGTGGTTAGCTTGCGCCCTCCACGTGGTGAGCAGCGCGACCCAAGGGCAGTTCAGCTTCCTCTTCACCCTGACCGCACTTGCCTTGTGGGATGCGGGGCTATGCGCCGCCATGGCATACGCCGCGATCCTTGCATGGCGACAGCCGGACCGCGCGGTCGCCGTTATGCCCGCTGGTATCTGCCTGTTGGCCCTGTCGTGGCTGCTGTTGGCTATGACATTAATGGCGGGAGCGGACAGGGTGAATCTCACCGT